>NZ_JBELKF010000033.1:0-3051 GCF_042089775.1 Palleronia sp. | reverse complement strand
GTCGAGGCCATGCCGCAAGCGGCCGCGGTGATGGCCGAAGGGGAGCAGGGTTTCGCCAGCGGCCCCGTCGCGGCGGACGAAATTGCGGCAACCCTGGCTGACACCGGGCACGGCGTGATCATTCGCGGCCGAGACCGCGGTCCGCTCGCTCAGGCGGCCGAGAAAGTAGGGGTGCCCGTTCAGAGTATATTCCGGCGGGTCGACGGCAGCGGCCGCGACGGGCGCGCCATCGGACGATTCCTCGACCAGGCGGCATTCGAGGCGCGTAATCGCGGCGCCGTCGTGGTGATTGCCGACAATACGCCCGAAACCGCCGAGGGGATAGAGCGGTTCCTAGGCAGTTCTCGTGCCGACACGGTCGCTCTCGTGCCTGTCTCGGCAATCCTTCGCAGCCAATGAGGCCCGCACTCACGGGCACGCTCGCCATGGTGGGCGCCTGCACGATCTGGGGCTTGTCGGCGATCTACTACAAGCTCTTGGCGCATGTTCCGCCGGCCGAGGTTCTCGCGCACAGGACAATCTGGTCCGCGCTGTTCTTCGCAGCGGTGCTGGCGGGGCGGGGGCGACTTTCCTCCGTTGCCCGGCTTGCTCGGGGGCCACAGATTGCCGGCCTCGTCACCGTGGCTGCGATCATGATCGCGTCGAACTGGTTCTGCTTTATTTTCGCGGTGCAGGCCGGGCACGTCGTCGAGGCGAGCCTGGGCTACTTCATCTTCCCCCTCGTTTCGGTTGCGCTCGGCGCGGCGATCTTCCGTGAAAGACCGACGCGTGCACAGGGAGGCGCAATCGCTCTGGCTGCTGTGGGGGTGGGCACGCTCATCGTCGGGTTGGGTGCGGCGCCCTGGGTCTCGTTCGCGCTGGCGATCACCTTCGGGTTCTATGGCGTCGCGAAGAAGGCGATCGAGGCGGACGCTATGGCCAGCGTCACCGCAGAGGTGGCTCTGCTTTCGCCGCTGGCGCTCGGCTGGCTTGTCTGGGCCGTGCCGGGATGGGGCGCGTTCACGGGGCGGGACGCGTTTCTGCTGGTGGCGTCGGGGCCAATCACGGGTCTGCCCCTGATCCTGTTCACGGTGGCGTCGCGGCGGTTGTCGCTCTCGGGGGTCGGGGTCATCGGCTATCTGAACCCGACGCTGCAGTTCTTTTGCGCGACGGTCCTGTTCGGAGAGCGGTTCACACCGTGGCACGCTGCTGCGTTCGGAGCGATCTGGATCGCGCTCGCCATCTATTCAGGCGAGGCGATTGTCAGGCGCCGTCGGGTTCGAGCAGCGCCGCCAGCGCCGTGAGCGCCGCCTCGGCATCCGGCACCTTGGTGATGAAGCCCAGGAGGCTCTCGGCCGCAAACCCGGTCGAGACGACGCTGTCGAGCATCGCGTGGAGCGGGTCCCAATAGTCGGCGACGTTCACCAGCACGATCGGCTTGTCGTGCAGCCCAAGCTGGCGCCACGTGAGCGCCTCGAAGAATTCATCGAGAGAACCCGCGCCGCCCGGCAGCATCACCACCGCATCGGCATTCATCAGCATCACCTTCTTGCGTTCGTGCATGGTCTCGGTGATGACAAAGCGAGACAGGTCGCGCTTGCCGACCTCGAGGTCGAGAAGGTGCCGCGGGATGACGCCGAACGTGTCTGCGCCGCCCGCCTGTGCCGCCCGCGCGACCCGGCCCATCAGGCCGACATCGCCCGCGCCGTAGACCAGCCGCCAGTTCCGCGCGGCGATTCCCGCACCCAAGGCGTCGGCGGCGGCACCAAAACGGCTGTCATTGCCGTCCCGCGATCCGCAATAGACGCAAATCGATCGGCTCGGCGTGGTTTTCTGGGGCATGGACTCGCCTTCTCCGTTGTTTTTCCGCAATGCTTTGGAACGGATGGGGCGGCCCTGCAAGGGCGCGTACGGCAAGGAGAACGCGATGACCCGGGTGTTCGGCATGCTATTTGGCTGCGCGATCGCGGCCGGTCTGCTGGCGGTGGGTCTGTGGCTGGCGCCGGGCGTCAAGATCCCGGACGAGGCTACGACGCGGGCTGCGGTCGCGCCGGACGCAACCATTCCCGAACCCGCGCTCCAGCCTGCGCCGCCGCCGCCCGCTGCGGAGGTTGAAGAGGCCGAGGGGCCCGAGGTCGACATTCTTCGGGTCGAGCGGGACGGCGCGACGCTGGTCTCGGGTCGCGCGACGCCGGGGGCCGAGGTCGAGATCCTCTTGGGCGAGGGAACGGCGGGCGTGGCTGCGGCCGATGCGCAGGGGAATTTCGTCGCGTTTCTCACCCTTCCTGAAAGCGACGCGCCGCAATCGCTGAACGTGAGAGAGCGTGACGCAGAGGGCACGGCTCGACCTGGAACGCGGAACTTCGTGGTCGAGACCCGACGTCCTGCGCCCAATGGTCTTCAACGTGAAGCGGCCGCGAGCAATGCCGAGATCGCCGCGGCTCGCCCAAAAGATGAGGCCGCGGCCGTTTCGGCGGCAGACGTTCCCACGGATACTCCGTCAGTGCCAACGCCCGAGGTTGCACCGGCCGACGACGCGCGCAACCCATCGCGGGTCAGCCTCGCTGGTGACGCCGCTGCCCCGCAGCCCATAGCGCCTCTCGGTCGGTCTACTACGGAAACGCAGCCGCCGAACTCGCCGCGCGCAGCTCGGGACATCGTGGCCGGGGACCGACCCGATGCGCCCGATCCGAGCACCGAAATTGCGGCGGCATCCCCTGTACCGCATGCCGAGGACGCCCCTGTCTCGACAGATAGGCCAGATCCGCCGCGGGCGGGCGACAAGAGCCGCAGGCCGGCCGAGATAGGCATTCCGCCCGTTCAAGTCGCTCTGCCTCAGGCCGAGGGCGCGCCTGCGAACGTGCCAGCGGACGGCGAGATGCTCATGACGCGAACGAACTCGCCCACGGTGGTCGATGCGCCGGTGCAGCCCGAGGCGCCGAGGGTCCTGCGGGTCGAGAACGGCAGCCTCAGCGTGGTGCAGGACGGCGCGCCGCAGCCTGCGCTCAGCATCGACACCATTCGCTATGCGCCCGGCGGCACCGTAGTCCTCGGTGGTCGCGCGCCGCAGAC
>NZ_JBELKF010000123.1:0-6976 GCF_042089775.1 Palleronia sp. | reverse complement strand
AGCCCGTCTGGCCTCGCTCGATGCCGCCAAGCTCACCGGCACCGTCAACGAGGCGCGCATTGCGGGTCTCGCTGCCTCGAAAGTCACGGGTCAGCTCTCCGACAGCCAGATCGCCGCCGTGGCGACCACGAAGCTCACCGGCCAGATTGCCGACACGCAGATCGCCCAGATGTCGGCGACGAAGCTGCTCGGCACGGTGCCGGAGGCGAATCTCGCGTCCCTCGCTGCCTCCAAGATCACCGGCACCCTGTCCTCGGCCCAGATCGCCTCGCTCGAAGCGGCGAAGGTGAGCGGCCAACTGACCAACGCCCAGATCGCCGACGTCGCTGCCTCGAAGATGACGGGGCAGGTGGTCGCTACGCAGATCGCTGATGCTGCGATCACCGCGGCCAAGCTGACCTCGGGACTGAAAGCGATCGAGATCGTCTCGACGCTGCCGGGTACGCCGCACACGCAGGGCCGCACGGTCCTGCTGACCACCGACAACAAGATCTACCGCAACACGGGCTCGGGCTGGACTGCCGCCGTCGCCTCCGCTGACATCTCGGGGCAGATTGCGGCAGCTCAGATTGCAGCACTCGAAGCCTCGAAGATCACCGGCACCCTGACCTCGGCCCAGATCGCCTCGCTCGACGCGGCGAAGCTGACCTCGCAGATCACCTCGACCCAGATCAGCGACAACGCGATCAGCAGCCCGAAGATCGCTGCCGGGGCCGTAACCGCAGGCAAGGTGGGGGCGAACGCCATCACCGCCAACGAGATCGCGGCAGACTCGATCACCACCGCCAAGATCGCCGCCAACGCGGTGACCGCTGCCGAGATCGCCGCCGGAGCCATCGTGGCGGGCAAGATCGCCGCCGGGGCCATTGTTGCCGCGGACATCGCGTCGGGTGCGATCACCACCGCCAAGCTGGCCGCGAACGCTGTCACTGCGAATGAGATCGCCGCCGGGACCATCACGGGTGCCAAGATCGCTGCTCAGACGATCTCCGGCAGCAACATCATCACCGACACGATCACCGCCACCCAGCTCGCCGCTGGTGCCGTCACCGCAACCCAACTGGCTGCTGGCGCGGTCACGGCCGGCAAGATCGCCGCCAACGCCGTCACGGCCAACGAGATTGCGGCGTCCACGATCACGGGCGCGAAGATCGCGACCAACACGATCACGGCGACCCAGATCGCCACCGGTGCGATCACGGCAGCAGAAATTGCCTCGGGTGCGATCACCACAGCCAAGATCGGCGCTGGTGCGGTAACCGCCGCCGAGATCGCCGCCGGGGCCATCGTGGCAGGCAAGATTGCCGCCGGGGCCATCGGTGCCGACGAGATCGCCGCTAACACCATCGTGGCGTCCAAGTTGGTGCTGGGCGACCTGACCAACGCCTATGGCGACTACGACATGGTCGACCCGGGCTTCTACAGCTCGACCACGGGGCACGGGGTCAGCTTCATCGGGACGACCTCGGGTAGCCTCGGCAAGAAGTACGGACAGTCGTCGGGGGCCTCTGGGGCAGGCGTCGAAATTTCCATCGAGACCCTGTGGCAGCCGCTCGACACTTCGGGTGATCTGCTGGTTCAGGGTGGGGTCTGGTTGTCCAGCACCACGGCCAACTCGACGGGCACGTTGGAGATCGAGTTCGGCTCCGTCGACACCGCCGGTGTCGTCACCCCAACCCGGCGCGTTCTCGTCGGCAGCCGCTACAATTCCAGCTCGGCCAACGCCTTCACAATCTACGAGACCAACACCAGCTCGGAGAAGGTCTTCCGCTTCGTTGTCAGCCGCGACACGGCAGGCACCGCTGCTCTGCACTTCGGCGGCTTCGTCGTCCGCCGCCGGGCCAACGCCCAGATGATCGTCGACGGCTCCATCACGACCGCCAAGCTGGTCGCAAACGCCGTCACGGCGAACGAGATCGCCTCCAACGCCATCACGAGCGCGAAGATCGCCGCCGGGGCCATCACCGCCGGAAAGATCGCCGCTGGCACCATCGTCGCCGCCGACATCGCCTCCGGTGCGATCACCGCTGGGAAGATCGCTGCTGGCACGATCACCGCCAACGACATTGCCGCCTCGACCATCACGGGTGCGAAGATCGCGGCCAGCACGATCACCGGCAGCAACATCGTTGCCGACACGATCACGGCGACCCAGCTGGCAGCCAGTGCCGTCACCGCCACCCAACTGGCTGCGGGCGCGGTCACTGCCGGAAAGATCGCCGCTGGTACGGTCACGGCGAACGACATCGCCGCCGGTACGATCACAGGCGCGAAGATCGCGGCCAGCACGATCACCGGCAGCAACATCGTCACGAACACGATCACGGCCACGCAGATCGCCGCCGGGACGATCACGGGTGCGGAGATCAAGGCCGACGCGATCACCGCGACCCACATCGCCGCCAACGCCGTGACAGCGGAGCAGATCGCCGCCTCCGTGATCACCGGCTCGAAGATCGCTGGTTCGACGATCACCGGCTCCAACATCGCGGCCAACACGATCACGGCGACCCAGATCGCGGCCAACACGATCACGGCCACCGAGATCAAGGCGGGAACGATCACCGCGGCCGAGATCGCCGGTTCGACCATCACCGGCTCGAAGATTGCGTCCAATACGATCACGGCCACGCAGATCGCGGCGAGCACCATCACCGCTGCCGAGATCGCGTCCAACGCGATCACCACGGCGAAGATCGCTGCCGGCGCGGTGGGTGCCGACCAGATCGCGGCTGGTTCGATCATCGCGAAGAACCTCGCGGTGACGGACTTCACGAACCTCGTGCCGAACGGCTCGGCGGACGACATCGACATCTCTGGCATGTGGAACACTCCGACCAGCGGCGGCACCTTCACGGTGGCGGCAGGGCTTGGTGTCTCCGGGGCCAACGCCTTCAAGCTGGCGAAGGGGTCGGACCTCGCGAGCGAGACATATACCACAATCTCTCCGGGTTACTTCATTCCGATCGAGGGTTCGGAAAAGTACTACGCCGAGACAGCTCTTTGGACGGACGGCACGGCCACGACCGCAGGCGCATACTTCCGCGTCTACTGGTACGACAAGAGCAAGGTCTACATCGGCTACGCAACCATTGCCAACAACGTCCCGATGACCGCAACGAAGGTGCAGTACAGCTTGGTGCTTACTGCCCCGTCCAGCGCGCGGTACGCGACCATCCGAGTCTACAACGGTAGTGGTCAGACCACGACGAAGAACGTCTACTTCGACCGCTTCGTCCTGCGCCTGATGAACGGCGCGCAGCTGGTCGTGGACGGAACGATCCAGGGCAAGCACCTGTCGGCGGACACGATCACCGCCCGTGAGATCGCCGGAGGCACGATCACCGCCACCCAGATCGCGTCGGGCACCATCACCGGCACCCAGATCAAGGCCGACACGATCACCGCGACCCACATCGCGGCCAGCACGATCACGGCGACCCAGATCGCCGCCGGTACGATCACGGGCGCGAAGATCGCGGCCAGCACGATCACCGGCAGCAACATCGTCACGAACACGATCACGGCCACGCAGATCGCCGCCGGGACGATCACGGGTGCGGAGATCAAGGCCGACGCGATCACCGCGACCCACATCGCCGCCAACGCCGTGACAGCGGAGCAGATCGCCGCCTCCGTGATCACCGGCTCGAAGATCGCTGGTTCGACGATCACCGGCTCCAACATCGCGGCCAACACGATCACGGCGACCCAGATCGCGGCCAACACGATCACGGCCACCGAGATCAAGGCGGGAACGATCACCGCGGCCGAGATCGCCGGTTCGACCATCACCGGCTCGAAGATTGCGTCCAATACGATCACGGCCACGCAGATCGCGGCGAGCACCATCACCGCTGCCGAGATCGCGTCCAACGCGATCACCACGGCGAAGATCGCTGCCGGCGCGGTGGGTGCCGACCAGATCGCGGCTGGTTCGATCATCGCGAAGAACCTCGCGGTGACGGACTTCACGAACCTCGTGCCGAACGGCTCGGCGGACGACATCGACATCTCTGGCATGTGGAACACTCCGACCAGCGGCGGCACCTTCACGGTGGCGGCAGGGCTTGGTGTCTCCGGGGCCAACGCCTTCAAGCTGGCGAAGGGGTCGGACCTCGCGAGCGAGACATATACCACAATCTCTCCGGGTTACTTCATTCCGATCGAGGGTTCGGAAAAGTACTACGCCGAGACAGCTCTTTGGACGGACGGCACGGCCACGACCGCAGGCGCATACTTCCGCGTCTACTGGTACGACAAGAGCAAGGTCTACATCGGCTACGCAACCATTGCCAACAACGTCCCGATGACCGCAACGAAGGTGCAGTACAGCTTGGTGCTTACTGCCCCGTCCAGCGCGCGGTACGCGACCATCCGAGTCTACAACGGTAGTGGTCAGACCACGACGAAGAACGTCTACTTCGACCGCTTCGTCCTGCGCCTGATGAACGGCGCGCAGCTGGTCGTGGACGGAACGATCCAGGGCAAGCACCTGTCGGCGGACACGATCACCGCCCGTGAGATCGCCGGAGGCACGATCACCGCCACCCAGATCGCGTCGGGCACCATCACCGGCACCCAGATCAAGGCCGACACGATCACCGCGACCCACATCGCGGCCAACACGATCACGGCGACCCAGATCGCCGCTGGTACGATCACGGGCGCTCAGATCAAGACCGATACGATCACGGCGACCCAGATCGCTTCGGGCACGATCACGGCGACCCAGATCGCCTCGGGCACGATCACCGGCTCGAGGATCGCGGGGCGGACGATCACCGCTGGCCTGATTGCGTCGGACACGATCACCGCCAACGAAATCGCCGCCTCGACGATCACGGCGACCCAGATCGCCGCTGGCACGATCACCGGCTCGAAGCTCGCCGCCGACACGATCCAAGCCAAGCATCTCGTCATTGGCAGCCGGGCGATCTCGCTGACGGGCATCGAGTTCGAGCACAACAGCCCGTCCACCAACCGCGCCGACTGGAACTCGGGCTCCATCGTCTACACTGACGACGATGGCGTTGAGCAGACCAGAACCATCGCGGCTGGCAGCACCTCCACTTGGACCTCGGGTGTGATCTACATCTACTGGATCAAGGACACCGGCAACTTCAACACCACGACGAGCCGCACGGCAGCAACCGGCACGGATCGTCGGATCATCGCGACCTACGAAGGTGGCACCAAGCTCGATGCCGATTATGGTCGGACCATCGTGGACGGCTCGAAGATCAAGACGGGCACGATCAACGCCAACCGGCTCGAAGCCAAGACGATCACCGCCGCCAAGGGCGTGATCGGCGACTTTGCCGTGGATACCCTGCAGATCGCGGGCAACGCCGTCTCGACCAACAAGTCGGTCCAGCAGCTCCACTCCACCCCGGTCTATACCTCGGGCTGGTCTACCGTTCTGAGCAAGACGGTGACGCTTGAGCACGACGCGGATTACATCTTCATCGCCGAGGTCGACAGCCGGGGGGAGAGCAACTCCACCTCGACCTTCACCCAGATCCGCATCACCGTGCGCGGCACCCAGCTGCGCCAGCGGACGTATTCGAGCTACGGCTGCCCGATGATCGGCATGGTGTCGGGCATGGGGTATTTCACTTCCGGGTCGGCCCTCATCGAAATCGAATACGCCGCTTCCGGCCTCAGCAACTCCTCCACCGGGCGGGGGTGCTACGGCGTTCAGGTCCACGTCATCGGAACCGTCAAATGAGCCTCAACATCGCAGTCGGCATCTTCAACGCCACCACCGGCTTTCTCACTGGCACCTTGCGCGTCACGCCCGAGGAAATCGAGATGAACGTCGAGCCGGGCGAGGTCTGGTTCGAGGGCATCTACGACCCAGAGAAGCACTGGTATGACGGCACCGGGCCGGCTGCGCGCCCGGCCCGGGTCGAACTGCCGGAGGCCGGTGTGGCTCCGTTCGATCTCATCCTCGATGGCTTGTCGCCGGGAGCCGCCATCGCGATCGCCAACGAGGCGGGCGACGAGCTGGTGCTCACAGCCGCCGAAGGCCCGCTGACGCTCACCGATGCGGGTGTCTACACCATCAAGGTCGACGAGGTGTTTCCGCACCACTCGATCTTCCAGCATAAGATCACGGTGACCCATGCCTAGCTTCGGCCAGAACCTCGCCTCCCTGCGCACTCTCGCGATCGCTGAGGTGAACAACGCGATCGGCCAGACCCGTTCGCGCTACATCACCGTCATCCCCGGCCAAGAGATGATCTACGCCGAGAAGGAGAAGGAGGCGCTCGAGTATATCCGCCAGTCGGGCGAGCACGCCATGGTGCCGCTCGATGACTTCCCCCTGATCGCCTCCGAGGTCGGCATCACCGCCTCCACCGCCTATGAGGTCGCGCAGATCGTGGCCTATCTTGGGGCCGCGTGGCGTCGTACCGCGGCTGCGCTCGACAAGCTCCGGCTGGGCGCGATCCGCCGCATCGAGGAGACGACCTCCCGGCTCGAGATCGACGCCGCGGTGGCCGAACTGAAGACCTCGCTCGAGACCTTCAAATGAGCCTCTACACCAACACCGGCTGGTTCTGGAGCCGCGCTGCGGACGGAGCCTATCATGCCGACACCCCTCTGGTCTGGGAGATCGGCAAGCCGGGGTCGCGCCTCGCGGTGGTCGTGCCGAGGGGGGCGCGGTTCGACGTGAGTGTGCCCCGAGGGCTGCGCTGGATCGTGGACCCCGACGACACCCGCTTCCTGAAGGCCGCGGCCCTGCACGACACCCTGCTGGCCGAGGGCTGGGACCGGGTCACAGCCGGGGCGATCTTCCACGAGGCCCTCCGCGCGGACGGCGTCACTTCACCCATGCGGCTCGCCATGTGGCTGGCCGTCAGCCTTTGGAAATGGACCTGACATGACCCTCAAGAACAAGGGCATCATCGCCTACGGCACCGAGGAGGATCGCCAGAAGCTGGCGGTCCTTTCCCATCTGGCCGGCAAGTCG
>NZ_JBELKF010000122.1:0-6976 GCF_042089775.1 Palleronia sp. | reverse complement strand
GTTGAGCATGCAGCAGATCATCTCGACCAGCACCCACACGCTGATGCCGCCGCCGAGAAAGCGCGACAGGTCCGAGCCGCCGCCGGCGGCGCCCCGCGGCGGATCGGGGAGCAGCCAGCTCAGAAAGCACATCGCCCCCAGGGTCGCGAGAGCGGCGGGGGCCATCCGACGGGAGAGCTCCAGGATCTCGGACAGCGGGATCGCGCCGCGTCCGTCGGCCCTCATGATCTGGTTCACGGTCAGGATGAGGGCGGGCAGCAGCGCCGCCCCGAGGAAGGCCTGCATCATGTGGCGGCCGAACGAATTCAGGCCGAGGTCGACGAGAGCGCCACGCGCCGCCGCCGCCACGATGATCGAGGTGAGCATGATGAGAAGCCCGCCCGGCGATGCCAGCGCGAGCTGAAGCGCCTGCTTCGGCCATCTCGTAGGCCAGCCGGGTTTCGGCTGGTGAGGTCCCATGCCCTTCGCCATGTCGTTCTCCACGATCGTTTGCCGCGAAGATACATTCGATTTTCGCAAGTGGGTAGGCGTGGGGCGGCGAAGGCTGTGGATTGCCGGTCCGGATCGCTCCGGACCGGCGGGCTCATCAGTCGATGATCGCCGAAAGCTGCGCGGCCTGCGCCACCGCCTGGCGGTTCTGGAGCTCGAGGCTGAGATAGGCGATGCGGGTGTTGATCGACATGACGTCGTAGATCCGCGCGAGGTAGTCGTTGGTCGACCCGCCGCGTTTCGACGCCGCTTCCTCGGTCGGCGCATAATGCTCGACCGTGCGGATATCGATGGCCTGCAGCTCGGAGAAGGTCTCCGGGACGTCGCGGTTGTAGACCGAGTCGTCGAGCTTGGCCTGCCAGCTTTCGTTCATGGGAACGATCGCGTCACGCATGTTGAGCGTCATGCTCAGCAGTTCGGAGGCCGCCGACTGGCGGGCTCGTTTGCCCTGCTGCACGGCCGCGCGCGAAACGCCCTCGGGCGTCCGCATCTCCTCCGCGGTGATCGGGCGATCCGGCACCGGATCGATCACGTTGCGCATCATGCGCGTCACCACGCGACGGGTCGTCTCGTCGGCCATGTCGATCGTCGGGTCCTCGAGCGTGATCGACACGTCGACCGTGCCATCGGCGCGCCCGTCATAGGGCTCGATGCTGCCGACGACGCTGCGCGCCAGCGCGGTGCCGCCCTGCTGCACGGCCGGGTCGGCCCCGGAGATCTGGGACATCGTGTCGGCGCGCGCCTCGGAGCCGCGGCCACCGGTCGTGCCCATGGTCGTGTCGCCATCCGCATAGAGCCCCGCGAGGATGCAGAGATCCGCGGGCGGGTCGAACTTGCCGCTCTCGGCCTCGGCCCGGAACGTGTCGCGCAGCCGCTGCGTCTCGTTCTGCTGGCTCGCATCGAGGAAGCGTTTGTCGGCCTCGATCTGCTTGTCCATGTAGCTGCTCGTCTCACCGGTCTGCAGCCGCAGCGCCTGGATCAGCTTGTTGGCCAACTCGTCGACCTTGTTGTCGACGACGTCCTGCAGGTCCTTCACCTCCTGCTCGACACCTTTGACCTCGCGCTCGACGGACTGCACCGCGCGCGTCGTCGCCTGCTGGTTCGTGTTGATCCGCTGCGACGTCACCTCGGTGCCCCAGGGCGCCGCCTGCAAGTCGCCGGCGCAGGTCAGTGCGAGGGCGCTGGCGGCGGTGAACAGGATCTTCTTCATGTTGCTCTCCATATCTCTCACTGCCGCCGGGGGGTGCCGGACTGCGACCAGATCGACTGCACCGCGCTGCTGTTGCCGGAGCTTTGCGTGCGCGTCGTCGTCTGGCCCTGCTGCTGCTGGTTCGTCTGCTGGCCGCCGCTGCCGCCATCGGCCTGCGCGCGCGGCTGGTTGGTCGGGGGCGTGTAGTTCAGGAAGTCGAACTGGTCGGCGAAATGCGCGATGTCGAGCTCATCGAGGCCCGCGTTCAGCGGCGTGGTCACCTCGGCCCACTTCTTTTGCGCGAAGGAGCAGACCTGGCTTGACAGGTCCATCCCGTCGAAAGCCTCGTTCACATCGCCGCCCGACACGCTGCCGAGGCCGGCCGACAGGGACCCCATCAGGCCGCCGATGTTGGAGAAGATGTCGAGGCTCTCGTTCATCAGGTCGTCGAGGCAGCTCAGGTCACCGATCGGAATGGGGGCGTTGATGGCCGCCTCCGCCCGCGCGATATGAGCCTCGATCTTGCCGCGCACGTTCGAGCTGATCTTCTCGCGGATCTCGGGATCGCAACGCTGGTCCTGGATCTGGTCCAGCCAGCCGAAATTCTGCTCCTGCGCCACTGCCGCGGGTGCCCCCAGGGCCACCGCGGCGAGGATGAGGGCGCCTGCCCCCCGATGTGCCATGAAGTGCTTCACCGCTCGTCCTGTCCCCTATCGCGCCGCAGCGCGGATTTACGTGTTTCGCATCTTTTCGCGAAACGATCCACTCATCGTCTGCCGATACCCACCGCGCCTCCGGGGCGGGTTCTGTTCACCCGTTGACGCTCCAGGTCCTCGTAGATCTGCTGGTATTGCCCCAGCTCGATCTTCTTCCTCACGACGAAATTCTCCGCCCCGCCGATGACGCCGAGGGTCGCCGAAAGGCGGCCGCCGACGATCTCCTGCCAGATCACGCTCTTGAGCGAGGCCGCGACCATCTCCCGCGCCGTGGATTCCGACATCTCGCGCGCGGCGAACCGCACCAGGGAGATGATCGCCTGGACCGGATCGGCGGCGTGGATCGTGCAGACGACCATGGGGCCGGAGATCGACATGTGCAGCATCTCGGCGGCCGCCTGAGGCGTGCGGACCTCGCCCAGAAAGAAGAAGCGCGGCCCCCATCGCCTGGCGTATTTGATCGCTTCCTCGATCGGGCGCTCGGTGAGGTCGATCTGGTAGATCGCCCCCTCGTCGGTCGTCACCCGCCCCAGCGGGTATTCGGGCGGATCCTCGAGCGAGATGGCGACGTCACGGGTCATCCTGACCCAGTGATCGAGGATCACCGAGGCGGTCGTTGATTTCCCGGAGCCGAAGCTGCCGCTGACGAGCAGCAGCCCGCGATCGTTTCGAAGGTCGGTCAGCACGGTCTGCATGTCGCGGGGCATGCCGAGGCTTTCGAGACGCGGCAGGTTCGTGGTGATGTGGCGCACGCACCAGTTCTGGATATCGACGTCTTCGGTGGGACGCTTGATCGTGCTTTCCGGAGCGTCGATCAGGGCACAGCGATACGAGACGCCCTCGCGGACCGTCACGAACTCGCGCTGGCCGCCGGTCTTGATCCACATGTCGCGGATGTCTTCGCCAAGGCGCATGACATCGGCCTTCAGGAAGTCCGGCACGGGCCGGACCCCCCCTATTCCATCCCCCTGGACGACGTCTCGCGCCTTCAGGCCCTTCACCACCGGTTCGACATCCGTGGTGCCGGTCGTGAGGTAGAGATCCGTGAATCCGTATTCGGACAGCGTCCCTGCCTGGGCCGGGCCGCCGGGGCCTCCCCCGGCTGGGCGCAGAGCCACGGTCACGGCGCCACGCACCGGGTCTGGGCCATGACCTTCCCGAAGCCCGAAACCACCTCGTAGATGTCGACCTTGCCGTCGCTGCGGTCGGTCGCCACGGTCCCGTCGGGGTTGAACGCCGAGCAGTTCGGGTGGTTCGGAGCGCCGTTGGAATAGGTCGGACCGGTCGGGTCGAGCGGAACGATCTGGCCCGAACCGTTCCGGGCCTGGCAGTAGTCCTCCTCGACGAAGGAGATCATCCGCACGCGCCAGCTCGTCGCGCTTGCGCTCTCGGCGAAGGCCCGGATGCCCACGAGAGGACGTCCGCGCGCATCCGCGAAACCGGCGGGAGAGGTGTAGATGGCCGGCTGCAGGGCCACGCCGTTCTCATCGGTGCCGCATGTCGGGATCTCGACCTCGCCTTGCGCGAGCACGATCTCCGGATCGATCAGGTATTGGCCGACATCCATCCCGCCGACCAAGGCGCGATCGACGGACAGGCGGCTTTCGCTGCCCGCGCCCACCGTGGTGGTGCCCAGCACGTCGACCCCGTCGAGGGCCATGCCGGTCGACGAGAGCGTGGTCGTGCCGCCGCTGCCATCGTCCACCGTCAGGCTGGCGGTGACGGCCAGATCGCCGTCGAAGGTGGTCGTGCCGCAATCCACCAGCAGCGTTCCCGGCGCGATCGTTCCCGCGGGGTCGGTGCCGTCGCAGGTCAGGTTCGTCAGGCCGCGGATGCCGGGATAGACCTTGCTGCCGCTGTCATCGTCGTATTCGCGGAAGACCAGCTGGCTCATGAACTCGTTGTCGGTGTTGTCCAGGCAGGCGTTGTAGGCATTGGGGTCGGAGGCCGGGCTGATGTCGGCGCAGCGCAGCAGTGCGCGATCCATGTCCACGAGGCCGCGGTCGCCCGAGACCCCCAGGACGCCGAAGCCCGACAGGGAGACGAGGTTGGCGAAGTGGCCGGGCGTCGGATACTCGGCCAGCGCCTGATAGGGGGCGATGGAGAGCTCGAAGTTGCCGTAGGCGCCGCGCGTGACATCCCCTTCCACGACCAGGCCGATGATCTGCAATCCGGTTTTCGCAAGGACGCGTCCGGAGCGGTTCAGCGGAATGGGCTGGCCCGAATGGCTCACCAGGAGCGACTCGATCTCCATCTCGCCGTTGCTCGGATCGTTGTCGACCCATTGGCTCGCGATCGAGCCCGTGGAGGACGGATCCAGTTGGCTGCGCGTCAGCGTCGCCTGCGGGGCACCGCTGTCCTGACGGTCGACAGCCCTCAGGATGAGGGCGTATTGCTGACCGAACGTGTTCCTGATGGTGCCCCCGTCACGCAAGAAGACCGTCGGCACCGATCCCTCGTCCGCAAGGCGCATCATGTCGAGCGACATGAGAGCGTCACCCCCGCTGGCCGAGACATCGAACAGCTCCTGGCGAAGCTGGTCGTAGTTGTCGAGGACGAAGTCACCCGAGCCGTCCTGCAGCATCTTCAGGGCGTCGGCGATCAGGCTTTCCTCCTGGCGCATGCCCTCTTCGCGCAAGGTGCCCGTCGTGAAGACCACGACGCTGGCGAGGAGGCTGAGATAGAGGATCCCCTCCATGAGGGCAAAGCCCCGCTCCCGCTTGCGGCGGAAACGGGACAGTATGCCCCCCGGACGCCCGAGGGCGGCATCGACGTCGTGGTGGTGTTTCAACTCAGAAGTCCTCCGGGAAGGTCGTCACCACCGCGGGAACGCCTACGGGAACCGATTTCCCGTTCATCTTGAAGGTCAGGCCATCGATCTCGAAGCCTTTGCCGGGGGACTGCGTCACGAGGCCGACACGGTGATTGCCCTGCGAGTTCTGTTCGAGCGAGGCCAGGATGACATCGACCGAGTCGTTCTGGGCGCGGTCGCCGAACGCGGCTTTCACGCTCGAGCTCTGGCCGGGGTGGTTTCCGCTGCCGGCACCCGCCTCTGCCGCGTCCTTCCCCTTGGGGCCGCGTCCATCGACCCACTTGTCGTATTTCTTGTCGTCCTCCTCGTCGCCCCAGCGCCAGACCGCCCAGCCCACGATGCTTTCGACGAAGACATCCCAGTCGGACTTCTTGCCGGGGCCGGTGCTCTTCTCGACCTCGCCGACCGCGTCTCCGGGCCAGGTGATGACCGCGAGCTCGTTATTCGGCAGGCGAACCATGACGGTTTCCCAGTCGCCCATGTTGGCGAACACGCGCAGGTCTCCGGTCGCGACTTCGCGGCCGTGGTCGTAGAACGAATGGGACTTGGGCTTTCCTTTGGCATCGCGCAGCTGCGCCTTGGCCTGCTCACGCGCCATCTCGACGCGCTGACCGTGGTGGATCGCGAGGTTCTCGGCGAGAATGGGCGCCTCGACCCTGCCGCGGGTGCTGTCTTGATAGATACTCGCCGAGGCGATGGCCGCGGTCGCCATAAGGGCTGCAGGGATAGGAGCCAGCATAGCAATGTCCTCCGTTTGCGAAAACTAAATCAAGACGACTATATACCCATCGCCGTGGAAAGCGCCAACACGATCACGCCCGCCGGGCACCCGATCGCAAGGAAGGTCACCGATTCTTGTGGATTTCCGTGCCCTTCGGTGTCGGCGACCACCTTCTCGGCCAGGCCACGGGCCATGAAGAAGCGCTGAACACCCGGCATCGCCTTGCAGGCCTTCAGCGCCACCGCGACGATGAGAAAATAGATAACCAGCGGCAGCTCGACGCCGAACATCGCCAGCGGCGCGAGGAGCAGCATCATGTCCGGCGGCGGCACGGCCTCCACGCGGAGCAGAACCTGAGCCAACCAGAGCAGCTGGGCCCCGCCCCAGATGGCGACACCGAGCAGGACGGTCGTGAACGAAATCGCCTCTCCGCCGAGGATCGCGCCGGTGGCGGCGGCCGTGATACACAATGGCAGCGTCACGAGGTCGGGCGCCCAGGCGGTGTTCCGGTCCATGACGGCGAGAGCCGCCATCAGCGCCGCGGTCAGCACGATCATCGCGGCGTGAACGACCTCTTGGATGGAGGTGTGCGCGATCCCGGGGTCGGGCAGCTGACCGGTCGCAAGGAGAGCGAGGGTTACGAGGATCGCCCCGCCCCCGGCCCACCCATATCGCAGGCGCGGAGCGAGGGATGCGCCGCTGCGCGTGCTGGCCAGGCCCGCGCCCGCCAGGAGCCCGGCGGCGATCGCGGTCAGGGCGACGACCTCGAAGGCCGCGAATGCCATCGTCGGTGTCATTCCGCGTCACTCTCGAGATCGTCGGCCGCAGAGGTGCCGCCATTGAGGATCTCGGCCCGCATCAGCTCGAGCTGCTTGGCCGGGTCTCGCGACCGCTCCTCCTTCATGCGGCGCGCCTGCACACGCTCGGGCGTGATGTCGAGGTAGTCCTCCAGCAGGGCGCGCGCGGCCTGATAGACGGCCGGGCGCGCGATCGGGCGACCGATCTGCGCCTCAGCCCGGTTATGCGCGAGGGCGCCGGCGGCCTCGGCC
>NZ_JBELKF010000032.1:31433-39001 GCF_042089775.1 Palleronia sp. | reverse complement strand
CGCGGGCGAGACGCTGACGACCGACGAAGCCGCCTTTTTCGCAGAGGCCGATCCGTGGGGCTTCATCCTGTTCGGGCGCAACGTGCGCGACCCGGAGCAGGTGCTGGCGCTGACAGATAGTCTGCGCGCGGCCGTGGGCTGGCACGCGCCCATCCTCGTCGACCAGGAGGGCGGGCGGGTCCAGCGCCTGCGCGCGCCGCACTGGCGCCGGTGGCTGTCGCCGCTTCAGCACATGGAGCAAGCCTCGGACCCGATAAGGGCGATGTGGCTGAGGGCGCGGCTGATGGCCCACGAGCTTTACGCCGTCGGCATCGACGTGAACTGCGCGCCGACCGCCGACGTGGCGCGGCCCGAGACGCATGACTTCCTGCGCAACCGCTGCTACGGCACCGATCCCGAGACGGTGACGAAGGCCGCCCGCGCGACTGCCGAGGGGCTGATGGCGGGCGGCGTTCTGCCGGTGATGAAGCACATGCCGGGTCACGGACGCGCACAGGCAGACAGCCACTACGCGCTACCGGTGGTGCGGGCAGACAAGGCGCAACTGGAGGCGGATTTCGCCCCGTTCCGCGCGCTGAAGGACCTGCCGATGGGCATGACTGCACATATCGAATACACGGCGATCGGCGACCGGCCGGCGACGCAGGACCCCGCGCTGATCTGGCTGATCCGCGAAGAGATCGGCTTTGACGGCTTGCTGATGACCGACGACATCTCGATGGAGGCGCTTGGCGGCACGGTGGCCGAGCGCACGGCGCTTTCCATCGCCGCGGGTTGCGACGTGGTCCTGCATTGCAACGGCGACATGGCCGAGATGGCGGGCTGCGTGGCCGAGGCGGGCGACCTGGCCGAGGCCGCCGCGCGCCGGGCCGAGGCGGCGCTGGCGCGGCGGCACCTGCCTGAACTCGCCGACCCCGACGCGCTGGCCTTTGAGTTGAGCGAACTGGACGGCAACCTGCATGGCTGAGGTCCAGAGCCTGTCGGCCCATGTAGCCGAGCGCGTCGCGGCCGAGGCGCTCGTCGTCGACGTGGGTGGATTCGAGGGGCCGCTCGACCTGTTGCTGACCCTGTCACGCACGCAGAAGGTGGACCTGCGCAAGATCAGCGTGCTGGACCTCGCGCGGCAATACCTTGCCTTCGTCGAGCGGGCGAAGGAGCTGCGGATCGAACTTGCGGCCGACTACCTCGTGATGGCAGCATGGCTCGCGTTCCTGAAGTCGCGGCTGTTGCTGCCGCCCGATCCCACCGAAGAAGGCCCGTCGGGCGAGGAACTGGCCGCGCATCTGGCATTCCAGCTGGAACGGCTCGAAGCGATGCGCGAAGCGGCGGCGAAGCTGATGGCGCGCGACCAGAAGGGGCGCGACTTCTTCGTGCGCGGCGTTCCGGAGACGATCGAGCGGGTGCGCCATGTGCGCCATACGGCGACGCTGATGGACCTGATGCAGGCCTATGCGCGGGTCCGGACCAAGGACGAATTCCGCCCCTTCGTGATGGATCGCGACCGGGTGATGACGATGGAGCAGGCGCTGGATCGGATGCGCGACCTGATCGGCTTTGCCGGCGACTGGATCGACCTGGTAAGCTGGATGCCCGAGGGTTGGGGGGATGATCCGGTGAAACGACGTTCGGCCACCGCCAGCCATTTTGCGGCCTCGCTGGAGCTGGTGAAAGCCGGGCGGCTCGAGATCCGGCAGGGCGAGACCTTTTCCCCTATCGAGGTGCGCCGCCGTGATGGCTGAGGAACAGCAGCTCTTTGACGCCCCGCCCCTGCACGAGCAGGAGCGGATGGTCGAGGCGATCCTTTTCGCCACAACGGCGCCCGTGTCGGTGGCCGAGCTGAACGCGCGGTTGCCCCACGGCTGCGACGCGGTGGCGGCGCTGGAGGCGTTGCGGGCGCGCTACGAGGGGCGGGGCGTGCAGCTTGTGCGCGTGGGCGAGGCCTGGGCGATGCGCACGGCGCCCGACCTTGGCTTCCTGATGAGCCGTGAGACGGTGGAGACGCGCAAGCTGTCCCGCGCCGCGGTCGAAACGCTGGCCATCGTCGCCTATCACCAGCCCTGCACCCGCGCCGAGATCGAGGAGATCCGGGGCGTGGCCGTATCGCGCGGGACGCTGGACCAGCTGCTCGAGATGGAGTGGATCCGGTTCGGGCGGCGGCGCGAGACTCCGGGGCGGCCGGTGACGTTCGTGGTCACGCAGGAGTTCCTGGATCATTTCGGGCTGGAAAGCTCGCGTGACCTGCCGGGGCTGAAGGACCTGCGGGCCGCGGGTCTGCTTGACTCGCGCCCGCCCCCCGATGTGCCTGCGCCGGAGGACGAGCAGGACGACATGTTCGAGGACGAGTGAGGAACAGATGATCAACATGGTGGTGCGCATGTTCATGCGCCAGCTCATCAATCGCGGCGTCAGCGCCGGGATCGACCGAGCGTTCGGGTCGCGGAAGGACCCGCGCCAGATGACTGCCGAAGAGCGTCGGCAGCACGAACAGGCGCAGGCGAACGCGAAGCGGTCGAAACGGGCGCTTCGCACGCTGCGCCGGTTCGGCCGTTTCTAGGGTTCAAGGATCACACCCTCGTCCGGGCGAAGCTCGTCCACCGCGGCGAGGTCACGGTCGTGGATCGTGGACAGAAGGACCTTGCCGCGGACGGGCAGGGGCTGCGGCGCGTCGGTGAAGTTCAGCGCGACGGCCAGCCGCTTGCCCTCGGCCGTGCGGGCGTAGGCCAGGACGCCGTTGTCGGCATGGAGCCGCTCATAGCTGCCGAAGGACAGGGCGGGCTCGGCCCGGCGCAGGGCGATCAGGGCGCGCACGAAGCTCAGCATCGAGGCGGGGTCGCCGTCCTGCTCGGCCACCGATGGGACCGTGGAGAGCGGCAGGAACGGTTGACCGGTGGTGAAGCCGCGGCCGTGGGTGTCGTCCCAGGGCAGGGGCACGCGCACCGGGTCGCGGCCGATGCCGGTGCCGGGGTTATTGATGGCCCAAGGGTCCTGGAGCATGTGATCGGGCACCGCCTCGTTCAGCATGCCGATCTCGTCGCCCTGCCACATGGTGGGCGTGCCGCGCAGCGTCAACAGCAGCATCTTGGCGACGCGGGACTGTCCGTTGCCGACGCGCGTGGCGATCCGATCGCGGTCGTGGTTCCCGAGCACCCAGTTCGGCCAGCCGCCGGGGGGGATCACCGCCTCGTAGCGGTCGATGAAGTCGGCGATGCCGCGCGGGTGCCACGGCGCGTTGATGAGCTCGAAATTGAAGGGCAACTGGAAGCCGTCGAGGTTGGCGCCGTAATAGAGCATGACCTCGTCGAGGTTGCCGTAGGCCTCGCCGACCAGCAGCTTTCTGCCGTGCTTTTCGGCGACGCTGCGCATGGCGCGGACATGGGCGAAGAGGTCGGCCTGGTGCGAGGTGAAGGTGCGAAAGAGCGACCGCGCGGGGCCGTCCTTGGGGTGCCAGTCGGGGTTTGTCGGGTTGTCGCGCAGGCGGGCATCGGGGGTCAGGTGCTCGACCGCGTCGACGCGGAAGCCGTCGACGCCGCGTTCGTACCACGTCTCCATCGCCTTCAGCATCGCGTCGGCGACGTCTGGGTTGCGCCAGTTGAGGGCGGGCTGCTCGCGGGCGTAGATGTGCAGGTAGTATTGGCCGGTGGTGTCGTCCCAGGTCCAGGCGGGGCCGCCGAATTCGCTGATCCAGTTGTTGGGCGGACCGCCGTCGGGTGCGGCGTCGTGCCAGATATACCAGTCGCGCTTGCCGCTGTCGCGCGCGCTGCGGCTGTCCTGGAACCAGGGATGCTCGTCCGAGCTATGGGCGGGCACGAAATCCAGCAGGACCTTCAGGCCGAGGCGGTGCGCCTCGTCCGTCAGGCGGTCGAAATCGTCAAGCGTGCCAAAGAGCGGCTCGATCCCGGTATAGTCCGAGATGTCGTATCCGCCGTCCTTCATCGGCGAGGGGTAGATTGGCGAGATCCAGATCGCATCCGCCCCCAGATCGGCCACGTGCGGCAGGCGGCTGGTGATCCCGTTCAGATCGCCCATCCCCGAACCGGTGGAATCCTGGAACGAACGCGGGTAGATCTGGTAGATGATGCCGGATTTCCACCAGGGCGCATCTTGGGTCATGGCCGGGCCTTCGCATCTGCAACACGGGTTTGCGCTAGCAGGGCGGGGAACCAGCCGCAAGCGCCGTGCTTTTCATTGGGAATGAGCGGGGACAGCCCCCCGCCGGGACCATCTTTCGGAGAGACGAATGGCAGTCGAAACGGCAGCGGGGTCCATGGACCCGGTGGCGGCGGTGGCGCTTGTCGGCGCCCTGGGCGTGGGCGCGCAATGGATCGCGTGGCAGTTGCGGATGCCGGCCATCGTGCTGATGCTCGCGGCGGGGCTGCTGGTGGGCCCGGTCTTCGGCCTGTTCGAACCCGCGCGCGACATCGGGCCGTTCTACCTGCCGATGATCTCGATCGCGGTGGCGATCATCCTGTTCGAAGGGGGGCTGACGCTGAACTTCTCGACGCTGCGCGACGCGGCATCGGGGGTGAAGCGGCTGGTCTTCATCGGCGCGCCGCTGGGGTGGCTCTTGTCCACGCTGGCGCTGCGCTGGGGCGCAGGGACGAGCTGGGAAAGCGCAGCGGTGTTCGGCGGCATCATGATCGTCACCGGGCCGACCGTGATCGCGCCCTTGCTGCGCAACGCGCGGCTGGCGCGGCGCCCGGCGGCGCTGCTGCAATGGGAGGCGATCCTGAACGACCCGGTGGGGGCACTGGCCGCGGTGCTGGCGCTGGAAGTCGTGATCGTCCTGCGCACCTCGGAGCAGCTGGGCAGCGCGTTCTGGACGCTGGGCTTCGGGATCGTCGCGGCGACCGCGCTTGGGATCGCGGCGGGCTACCTGCTCAGCTGGGCGTTTCGGCGGGCAAAGGTGCCCGAGTACATGAAGGTTCCGGTGCTGTTCGCGACGGTGCTGGCGGTCTTTGCCGTGGCCGATGCAATCCTGCACGAGTCCGGGCTGCTGGCGGTGACGGTGATGGGCATCGTGATCGCCAACGCAAACCTCGCCTCGTATGAGGAGATGCGCCGCTTCAAGGAGCATGCGACGGTGCTGCTGGTGTCGGGCGTGTTCATCCTGCTTGCGGCGTCTCTCGACTTTTCGGCGCTGTCGCAGCTGACATGGCGGTCGATCTTCTTCGTGGTGGTGGTGCTGTCTGTGGTGCGGCCCGTCACCGTGTTCCTGGCGCTGGCGTTCACCGACCTGCCGATGCGCGAGAAGGTCCTTGTTGCGACCACCGGCCCGCGCGGCGTGGTGCTGGTCGCGGTTGCGGGGCTTTTCGGCGAGCGGCTGGTGGAGCTTGGGGTGCGGGACGGGGCGTTGGTCGGTCCGCTGGCCTTCATCCTCGTCGCGGCTTCGGTGGTGGTGCACGGCTTCACGCTGGCGCCGGTGGCGCGGCTTTTGAAGGTCACTGCATCGCGCACGCCCGGCGTCATCCTGGTGGGCGGGTCCTACTGGACCACAGGGCTGGCCGAGCACCTGAAGGAGGCCGGCATCCCCGTCCTCATAACCGACCCGAACCGCGGCCACCTGCGGCGCGCGCGCGAGCTGGGGATCGACACCTTCTTCGGCGACATCCTGTCCGAGGGGGCCGAGCTGCGCGTGGACATGAATGGCTACAAGATCATCGTCGCAGCGACGGACAACGACGCCTACAACACGCTGGTCGCCACCGATCTGGGTCCGGAATTCGGGCGCGAGAACGTCTATCAGCTTGCGCGCGAGAAGGCGGCGAACGCACGCCATGCGTTGCCCTCGTCCTTGGGCGGCCGGACCTTTGCGCAGAACGCGACCTACAACGAGTTGAACCGCCTGATGTGGAGCGGCTGGACATTCCGCGTCACGCCCCTGACCGAGGAATACGATCTGGGCGACTGGCGCGCACGGCGGCCCGAGGCGCGGCTGCTCGCGTTTATCGACACGGCCGGAGAGATCCACTTCATCGGCGGTCCCGAAGAGGTCGCGGCAAGCCCCGGCGTGCGGTTGGTGTCGATGCTGCCCCCCCAAGAGGCGCAGCACGAGGGCCGCGCTAAAAGTTGACCGCGTGCGTGCTGTCGGCACCCTGAACGGTGATCTGGTCGACGCCGGCAAGCTCGCGCAGGGAGAGGTAGGTGGCAACGGCAATCTCGCGCGAGCGTTCGGTCAGGACCGGCGCGGGTCCCGGCGGCGGGGTGGCCGCGAAGGTGAAGGCCAGACGGCCGGGCAGGTCGGACTCTTGCGGGACGAGCGCGGCGTTCCAGTAGCCTTGCGTGGGCGCTACGGCGCGCGCGGTCAGCAGGGCTCCGGTGCTGGTGGATGCGAGGTCGACCGCGCGGATCTTGGCTGCGGGGGTGGGGGCGATCGCCACGGGGACAGTGCCCCCGCCGCCCCGTCCGCAGCCGGTGGCAACCAGTGTCGCCGCTAGGGCAAGCCATACCAGTCTTGTCATGTCGTCCGTCCGTCGTCTGTCCCCTCACGCAAGCGTTATCCCAGTTCCGCCCACAGGGAAAGTTGCGCCGTCGCTTGCGCCCGGCGGTAGGGCGATCTACCTCGGAGGCGACCGCAAGACCGGAGGACTGACATGGCCACCCCCGCCTTCGAGGAGATCGCCGAGACCTTCGAGTTCCTCGACGACTGGGAGGACCGCTATCGCCACGTCATCGAGATGGGCCGCACGCTCGAGCCTCTTGAGGACGCGCTGAAGGTGCCGGCCACCAAGGTCGAGGGCTGCGCCAGCCAGGTCTGGCTGATGCCCCGGATCGAAGACGGGCGCTTCGACTTCCGCGGCGACTCCGACGCCATCATCGTGAAGGGGCTGATCGCCATCCTGCACGCGCTGTATTCCGGGCTGAGGGTTTCGGAGGTGACGGGTGTGGACGCGCAGGCCGAGCTTCGCCGGCTGGGGCTGGAAGAGCATCTGTCCTCCCAGCGGTCGAACGGGGTCCGGGCGATGATCGAACGCATCCGTTCGACCGCCGCATCCGCGGGCTAGGCGCGGGCGAGGGCGGCGGCGAGGTCGCCGTAGCCGGTGAAGCGCCTTTCGAAGGCGAGGCCAAGCGCCTGTGCCGCCTGTTCGGCACGCGTGGTCAGGGCCGCGTCGTCGGTTTGGGCCAGATAGACGAGCGTCTCGTAGTTGCCGAAATAGGCGTCCCGGAGCTCGGGGTGGCGGTCGAGTCCGAGGGGCTTAGTGACGAAGGTATCGAATTGGCGGGCAAGGAAGTCCGTCAGGAAGAACGAGGTCACCTCGTCCCGTGCCTCGAATGCCGCCGTGCCGCTGAAGAAGGCGTAACAATGGGGTCCGGGCAGGCGCTCGAGGCCGAACTCGGCGCAAAGCGCATCGACCGCGCCGCCGGTGCCGCAATCGCCGTAGCCGATGAGGATGCGGTCGTAGTGGGGGCGGTGACGCTCGATCGCGTCGCGCAGGGCGGGGGCGATGCGCTCGGGGCGGTTGTGCAGGATGGCCGGCAGGCAGGCGAGGTCGATGTGCCCCCATCCGTTCAGCCGCGTCAGCGCCAGGATTTCGCGCGCGAGGGCGCCGCAGGCCAGCACCAGCACCCGT
>NZ_JBELKF010000032.1:0-31423 GCF_042089775.1 Palleronia sp. | reverse complement strand
CCGCGGGCCGCGTCGTGACGTGATGAGGCGAACGAGGCCCCAAGCCAACAATGCAGGCAGCGCAAGGGCGCCGAAACCCGCGCCGCCGAACGTGCCGGTGGCGGCCGATGCGATCCAGACGGTGACGCCGGCGGCAAGGATCACGAGGACGAGGATGAGCGCGAAGATGCGACGAGGCATGGTCTTTCCTTTTCCGCTCATATGGGGTCGGCCCACGGCGCCCGAAAGGCCGTCCCCCTGGCGCGTCAGGCGTTCACCCGGTTGTGCCGTCGCTGGATGAACTCCTTGGCCGTATCGACCGCCACCGCAGCGTCGCGGCAATAGGCGTCGGCGCCGATGGCCTTGCCGAACTCTTCGTTCAGGGGGGCGCCGCCGACGAGGACGATGTAGTCGTCGCGGATACCCTTTTCCTTCATCGCGTCGATGACGGTCTTCATGTAGGGCATCGTCGTCGTCAGCAGGGCGGACATGCCGAGGATGTCCGCCTGCTCGGCTTCGAGCGCATCAAGGTACTTCTCGACGGGATTGTTGATGCCAAGGTCGACGACCTCGAACCCGGCGCCTTCCATCATCATCCCGACGAGGTTCTTGCCGATGTCGTGGATGTCGCCCTTGACGGTGCCGATGACCATCTTGCCCATCTTCGGCGCCCCCGTCTCGACCAGCAGGGGCTTGAGGATGGCCATGCCCGCCTTCATGGCGTTCGCGGCCAAAAGCACTTCGGGGACGAACAGGATGCCGTCGCGGAAGTCCTTGCCCACGATGGTCATGCCGGCCACGAGTGCTTCGGTGAGGATGCGGTACGGCCCCCAGCCGCGCTCCAGCAGGATGTTCACGCCCTCGACGATCTCGTCCTTGAGACCGTCGTAGAGGTCGTCCATCATCTGCTCGACGAGTTCCTCGTCGCTCAGCTCGGACAGGATGATGTCGTCTTCGTCGGCCATGTGTCACGTGCCTCGCTGTTTTCCAGCCACCTGCGCCCAGGTGGAGGCAAAGGTCTGATCGGATTGCGACAGGACGTGCGCCTTTGACGACCTTCCGTCAAATGCGGATGTTGCATCATGATCGTGAGGTTGGCGGGGCTTTCCTGTGTTCGTGGTACGTTCTATGTAACGGGTATGGTCAAAACGCCACCGCCCCGCGTCCGGACCCGCGCCCGCGGCACGGATGCCAACCCCGAGACCCGGTTCGACGCCCATGCGCGCGAGGCGGTGGACGACGGCTGGACGCCCGACGAGCCTCCGCTCGCCCGGACTGAGGTGCGTGACGAGGCGGTAAAGGCGATCATCGCACGCAACACGTCGCCCGATATCGGGTTCGACCGGTCGATCAATCCGTACCGGGGCTGCGAGCATGGCTGCATCTATTGTTTCGCGCGGCCCTCGCACGGGTATCTGGGCCTGTCGCCGGGTCTCGATTTCGAGACGAAGCTGATCGCGCGTCCGGGTGCGGCGGCTGCGTTGGAAAAGCAGTTGCGCGCCAAGAGTTACCGTTGCGACGTGATCGCGCTGGGGACGAACACCGACCCATACCAGCCGATCGAGCGCGAGCGGCGGATCATGCGCGGGGTGCTCGAGGTGCTCCAGCGCTTCCGCCATCCGCTGACCATCGCGACCAAGGGGGCGATGGTCGAGCGCGATGTGGACATCCTGGGCGAGATGAGCGGCGCCGGGCTGGCGCGCGTGGGGATCAGCGTGACGACGTTGGATGCGGGGATCGCGCGGACGATGGAGCCGCGCGTGCCCTCGCCTGCGCGGCGGCTGAAGGCGATCGAGACGCTGGCCAAGGCGGGGGTCGAGGTGCGGGTTATGGTGTCCCCGGTCGTGCCGGGGCTGACGGATCACGAGATCGACGCAATCCTGTCCTCAGCCCGCGATGCCGGAGCGGTCGCCGCGTCCTGGGTCATGCTGCGGTTGCCCTACGAAGTGTCGGGCCTGTTCGAGGACTGGCTCGACCGCAATGCGCCGGGGCGGAAGGCCAAAGTGCTGGCGCGGCTGCGCGAGATGCATGGCGGAGAACTGTATTCCGCCGATTGGGGCCGCCGGATGCGGGGCGAGGGGCTTTATGCCGAGCTGACGGCCAGGCGGTTCGACCTGGCGGCGCGGCGGCTGGGGCTGGATGCCAAGCTGCCGCCGCTCAGGCGCGACCTGTTCGAGGTGCCGCTGGGGGACGAGCGGCAGCTGTCGCTGTTCTGACGGCTGCGGAAGTGGGACGGCCGGTCGCCCGGCAGGCCATCAGCCGCGACGGCGGCCGCGGCG
Source organism: Palleronia sp. (assembly GCF_042089775.1). NCBI lineage: Bacteria > Pseudomonadati > Pseudomonadota > Alphaproteobacteria > Rhodobacterales > Roseobacteraceae > Palleronia > Palleronia sp. Next base: position 29,165 of record NZ_JBELKF010000032.1, on the reverse strand, counting down.
CTCGCGCTTGAGGGGGGCGCCGTCGCCGGTGCCGTCGGAGGCCGACGAATAGCCACCGAGCTTCGCCTCGATCTCTTCCAGTGAGGGCTTGCCGCCCTTGGGACGCGTCTCGAGCGCCTCGCGCATGGCGCGCAGGTGCTGGGGCGTGGTGCCGCAGCAGCCGCCGATGATGCGCGCGCCGCAGTCGCGGGCAAGGGCGGCGTAATCGGCCATCACCTCGGGCGTGCCGTCATAGTGGATGTGGCCCTCGACGTATTTCGGGATGCCGGCATTGCCCTTGGCGATCACGGGGCGGGAGGGGCCGGCCTCGGTCAGGCCCAGAACGGTGCGCAAGAGGTCCGAGGCGCCGACGCCGCAATTGGCGCCGAAGGCGACGGGGTGGGGATCGAGCTTGCCCACGAGCTTGACCATGTCGGCAGAGGTCGTGCCCATCATCGTGCGCCCGGCGGTGTCGAAGGACATGGTCCCGCACCACGGCATGCCGACGCGCGCCGCAGCCTCGGCGGCGGCCTTGTATTCTTCGGGGGCCGAGATCGTCTCGACCCACAGCACGTCGGCGCCGCCCTCCTTGAGGGCCTGCGCCTGCTCTTCGAACATCTCGACCGCGATCTCGTGGGTCAGGGCGCCCAGGGGGGCCATGACCTCGCCCGTGGGGCCCATCGAGCCCGCGACGATTACCTTGCGGGACTGCTTGTCGGCGACCTCGCGGCCCAGCTCGGCGCCGGCACGGTTCAATTCGGCGACGCGGTGCTGGGCGTTGTGCAGCTTGAGCCGCGAGGCGTTGCCGCCGAAGGTGTTGGTCAGGAACAGGTCCGAGCCGGCCTCGACCGGGCCGAGGTAGAGGGCGCGGATGTTGTCCGGCTGCTCGACATTCCACATCTCGGGCGAGTCGCCCGAGCTCAGGCCCATGTTGAACAGGTTGGTGCCCGTCGCGCCGTCGGCGAGGATCCAGTCGCGGGCGGCGAGCATGTCGGTCAGGGCGTCGGGCATCGGGCGTCTCCGGTCAAAGGGCGTGGCGCGTCCTTTGCAGATCGCGCGGGGCAGGGCAAATGACGATCGCGCATGATGATGTGCGCCGGACGCGGGATTGAGGTCAGCTTCGCGAGGCTTCTGCCTCTGCCTCGGCGGCGGCTTCGCCGGCGTAGTCTTCGAGGCGCCGTCCAAGGTCCACGGGGTCGGCGCCCGTCTCGGCCGCGACGGCGCGCAGGAATGCGGCCTCGCCCTCGGGTGCGAAGCCGGCCTTGAGCAGGCGGCGCACGGTGCCCCGAGTGTCTTCGGCGGGTTCATCCGAGGCTGCGATGGCCCATTCGGCAAGCCGGCGCTGCGCGCGAGCGCGGATGGAAAGGCGGATGTCGGCCTCGCGTGCCCAAGGCTCTCCCAATGCCTGAAAACGGTCGTCCAAGAGGGAAGTCATCGTGGGTCTCCTGCCGGTCGGATGCCCGCCAGCCGCTGTGGGGGCGCCGTTCTTGCCGCATGGCGGCGATTGCCATATAGGCGGGGCCTGTCACCGCGAAAGGTTTTTCTCATGGCGCGCCGCAAGAAGATCTACGAAGGCAAGGCCAAGATCCTCTACGAGGGCCCCGAGCCGGGGACCATCGTGCAGTATTTCAAGGATGATGCCACCGCGTTCAACGCCGAGAAGAAGGCGACGATCGAAGGCAAGGGGGTCCTGAACAACCGCCTGAGCGAGTTCTTCATGAAGGGCCTCGCGCAGATCGGCGTGCCGACGCACTTCATCAAGCGGCTGAACATGCGCGAGCAGCTTTGCCGCCAGGTCGAGATCATTCCGCTGGAGGTCATCGTGCGCAACTTCGCCGCCGGATCGCTGTCGACGCGCCTCGGCATGGCGGAAGGCACGGCGCTGCCTCGGCCGATCGTGGAATTCTGCCTCAAGGACGACAAGCTGGGCGACCCGTTCGTGTCGGAAGAGCACATCATGGCCTTCGGCTGGGCCACCCAGCAGGACCTGGACGACATGGTTGCGCTGGCGCTGCGGGTGAATGACTTCATGTCGGGCGTGATGCTGGCCGTCGGCATCAAGCTGGTCGACTTCAAGATCGAGATCGGTCGCGTCTGGGACAACGACTACCAGCGCCTTGTCGTGGCGGACGAGATCAGCCCCGACAGCTGCCGCCTGTGGGACATGGAAACGGGTCGCAAGCTCGACAAGGACGTGTTCCGCCGCGACTTGGGCAACCTTGCCGACGCCTATACCGAGGTTGCGCGCCGTCTGGGCGTGCTGCCGTCGAACGTGACGCACGCGTCGAAGCCGACGCTGATCAACTGACGCCGTGGCGCCGGGTGGCGCCACGCGAATTGCGGAAGACAGGAACAGGGGGCGTCGGCGGTTGTCGGCGCCCCCGCTTCGCGCTATCCGCGCGGGAAATGCCAAGCGCCGGAGGGTAGGGTCATGAAGACACGGGTCCACGTGATGCTGAAGGACGGGGTGCTCGACCCCCAGGGCGAGGCGATCCGCCATGCGCTCGGCGCCATGGGCTTCGACAGCGTCGAGGGCGTCCGCCAGGGCAAGGTGATCGAGTTGGAGCTGGCCGACGGCACCTCGCAGGACGAGGTCACCCAGATGTGCGAGCGGCTTTTGGCGAACACCGTGATCGAGAGCTACAGGATCGAGATGTGATGCGCATCGCCATCGATATCGACGAGGTCCTGGGCGACACGCACACCGCGAAATACGCGCTGTTCTCGGCCCGCGGCTTCTCACCGTCGGACGATGAGCTGACCGGCCGCGAACTGGCCGACATCGCCCCGGCCGAGGTTGCGGCCGCGATCGAGCTGGAACTGCACAAGGGCTTCTTCTTCGCCGGGATCGAGCCGATGGAGGGGGCCGTTGAGGCCGTGAAGCAGCTGGCCGAGCGGCACGAGATCTTCGTTGCGACGGCGGCGATGGATTACCCGGCCTCGGTCCCGCACAAGGTTGCCTGGCTGGCGCGACACTTTCCGTTCATCGACCCGCAGAACTACGTGTTCTGTGGTGACAAGAGCATTTTGCGGGCCGACATCCTGATCGACGACTCGCCCCGCCATTTCGACGGGTTCGGGGGGCAGGGGGTCTGCTTCAGAGCGCTGCACAACCACAGTGCGGACGTGTCCATCTGCCTGGACCGCTGGGCGGATGCGCCCGCGCTGATCGCTGAACTGGAGGGTCGTGCATGAAGGCTGCCGTCATCGTCTTTCCCGGGTCGAACTGCGACCGGGACCTCGCGCGAGCCTTCGAGGCCGCGGGTTTCGAAACCGCAATGGTCTGGCACAAGGACGCGACCCTGCCCGAGGGCGTGGACATCATGGGCGTGCCGGGCGGATTTTCGTACGGGGACTACCTGCGGTCGGGCGCGATCGCGGCGCAGTCGCCGATCTGCCGGGCCGTCGCCGACCACGCGGTGCGGGGCGGCTACGTACTGGGCATCTGCAACGGCTTCCAGGTCCTGACCGAGATGCAGCTTCTGCCGGGCGCGCTGATGCGCAACCAGCGGATCAAGTACATCTGCCGCACCGTCCCCCTGATCGTGGGCGAGTCCGAGAGCGTCTTTACCGCCGGTTACCGGGCGGGGCAGGAAATACGCATCCCGATTGCCCACCACGACGGCAATTACACCGCCGATCCGGCCGAGCTGGAGAAGCTGCGCGGCGAGGGGCGGGTGGCCTTCACCTATGCCGAGAACCCCAACGGCTCGCGCCACGACATCGCCGGCATCGTCAGCGAGAACGGCCGCGTGCTGGGAATGATGCCGCACCCCGAACGCGCAGCGGACCCGGCGCTCGGGAACACCGACGGGCGCGCGCTGTTCGCGGGGCTCGTGGACGCGCTTGCCGCCGCGTGAGGTTGTGAGAGCGCCCGGCGCGTTGTAACCACGGCGGATGGACGGGGTCTCAGATATCATCGCCCGGCGCGAGATGCGCCGGCGTTGGCTGCTGCGGGGTGCGGTTGCGCTCGTTTTCGTCGTGGCCGTGGGGACTGTCTGGGTCAGCAACAGGTTCCTGACCGAGCGCTTCACCGAAAGCACCCGCAACCGGGCCGAGGTCCGGCTGGCACTTTATTCCGGCAACTTGATGAGCGCGCTACAGCGGGCCAGCGTGGTGCCGCTGCTGCTGAGCCGCGATCCCGCGCTGATCGGCGCGCTGAACAGCAGCGACTTCACGCAGACGACGCAGCGGCTGATCTCGTACCTGGACGAGATCGGGGCGGCTTCGTTGATGTTGCTGGACGAAAGCGGCCGGGTCGTCGCGGCGACCGACCGCAACCTGCTTGGCGCGACACGGTCGTCCGAAGCGTTCTTCGTCGATGCGCAGCGCTCGCCCGACACGGTGTTCAGCACGACGCGGGCGGAAAGCGGGGCGTTCAACTTCTCGTATTCGCGCCGCGTCGAAGTCGAGGGCGAGCTGATCGGCGTGATCGTCGTCGGCGTGGCGCTCAAGCAGTTCGAACAGAGCTGGGCGGGCTTTTCGGACGCGGTGATGGTCACCGACAGCGAGGGGCAGATCATCCTTGCCACCGAAAGCCGCTGGCGGGGCCTGACCGAGGAAGAGGCGCTCGCCCGCCGCTCGGCCACAGGCGCGATCCAGCGGGCAATCCGTGCGACGGCCGATTGGTCCGTCGTGCCCGTGGACGCCTACCTGGCCGGTGAAGCGGTGATGCGGCAATCGACCCGCATCCCCTTCCAGGGCTGGCGGATGACATCCTTCACCACCTATTCGAGCGTGCGCGAGAAGGTGAACGGGGTCCTCGCGCTCGAGATCATGGGCTTTGCGCTGCTGCTGGCCGGGGGCTCGTTCCTCGTCAGCCGAAAGGCGCTGAGCCGGGTCACCTTTTTCCAGCGAGAAAGTGCAGAGCTGCGCCGGCTGAACGCCGCGCTGCAACGGGCCGTGGCCGAGCGGGAGCGGGCCGAGAAGCACCTGCAGGTCGCCGAGCAGACCGTGGCGCAGACCTCGAAGCTGGCGGTTCTGGGCGAGATGTCGGCCTCGGTCAGTCACGAGTTGAACCAGCCGCTCGCGGCGATGAAGACCTACCTCGCCGGCGCGCGCCTGCTGGTGCAGCGCAAACGGTCCGAAGAGGCGCTGGCCTCGTTCCACCGCATCGACGACCTGATCGAGCGGATGGGCGCGATCACCCGACAGCTGAAATCCTATGCCCGCAAGGGCGGCACGGCGTTCGAGCCGGTGGACCTGCGCGACTGCCTGTCCGGCGCGCTTGCGCTGATGGAACCGCAGCTGAAGACGCGCGATATCAAGATCGAGCGGACCGTTCCGCCCGAGCCCGTCCTTGTGCTGGCCGACCGGATCCGGATCGAGCAGGTGATCGTGAACCTCATGAAGAACGCCGTGGACGCCACGGAGGGTGTCGAGAAGCCGTCGATCGAGCTTCTGCTCTCGGCCGGTCGTAACGCTTATATGACGGTGCGCGACAACGGGCACGGGATCACCGACCTCGAACAGTTGTTCGAGCCGTTCTATACCACGAAGGCTCCGGGCGACGGGACCGGCCTTGGTCTGGCGATCTCTTCGGGGATCATCGCCGACCTCGGTGGCCGCCTCACGGCGCGGAACAGCCCCGACGGCGGAGCCGTTTTCGAAATCGAGATGCCCTTGTGGCAGAACGCACAGGCAGCGGAGTAGACGATGGCCCATGCCATGAAGATTGCGATCGTTGACGACGAAAAGGACATGCGCCAGTCCGTCAGCCAGTGGCTGGCCCTCTCGGGGTACGACACCGAGACCTTCGCCAACGCCGAGGACGCGCTGAAGGCGATCGGCCCCGAATATCAGGGCATCGTGATCTCGGACATCAAGATGCCGGGGATGGACGGGATGGCCTTCCTCAAGCGGCTCATGTCGGTGGACAGCGCGCTGCCGGTCATCATGATTACCGGCCACGGCGACGTGCCAATGGCGGTCGAAGCGATGCGTGTTGGCGCGTTCGACTTCCTCGAAAAGCCTTTCAACCCCGAGCGGATGACCGAGCTTGCCAAGAAGGCGGCGCATGCACGTCGGCTGACGCTGGATAACCGAGAGCTGCGCCGTGAGCTGGGCGATCCGTCGGGCATCATGAAGAAGCTGATCGGTGCGTCCCCGGTGATGGAGCGGCTGCGCGAGGATATCCTCGACCTTGGCCAAGCGGACGGCCACGTGCTGATCGATGGCGAGACGGGAACGGGCAAGACGCTGACTGCTCATGCGCTTCATGCGGTGGGGGCGAAGGCCAAGCAGAAATTCGTGCTGTTCTCGTGCGCGGGCCAGGATGAGGCGACGCTGTCGGCGCGCCTTTTTGGGCCCAGCGAAACCGAGGTGCCGCTGATCGAGCAGGCTCGTGGCGGGACGCTGGTACTCGAGGATATCGACGCGCTGCCGCCGGGGCTTCAGGCGCGGCTGCTGATCTGGATGAACGAGCAGGGCAGTCCCGCCGAAACGCGTGTAATTGCAATCTCGAACCTGTCCGAGCAGGGCAAGACCTGCGAGGACGTGCTGCGGCCCGATCTCTACTACCGCCTTGCCGCGATGAAGATCACGCTGCCGCCGCTGCGGGCCCGGGGCGAGGATATTCTGACGCTTTTCACCCGCTTCGCCGAGCAGGCGGCCGAGGATTACGGCGGCGAGGCGCCCGAGCTTTCGGCGCAGGAGGCCGCGCAGCTTCTGCAGGCCCCGTGGCCCGGCAACATTCGCCAGCTCGTCAACGTGGCCGAGCGGGCGGCAATGCAGAATCGGCGTGGGACGGGCACGATCTCGTCGCTGCTGATGGTGGGTGAGGACGAGGGTGACCCCGGTATGACGACCGAGGGGAAGCCCCTGAAGGAGTATGTCGAGGCGTTCGAGCGGATGCTGATCGACAACACGATGCGCCGCCACAAAGGCTCCATTGTCGCCGTCATGGACGAGCTTTGCCTGCCCCGACGCACGCTAAACGAGAAAATGGCCAAGTACGGCCTGAGCCGTTCGGACTATCTGAGCAGCTGACCGGCAGGCGCGGCGCTGCAGATGCAGCGCCCGTCGCACCGCGCCGGTCCAAGTTCCCATTGTGTTTCCTATCTATTCGGGCATATGATGCGCTATCAGGACGTGCATGCCGCAGGGTAGCGTCGTTTCTGGATTGATTTCGCTGGCGGCGACCCGTGTACCGGGGCCGGTCAGGCAGATCGCCGCCCCGACCGCGCGAGAAGCGTGCGAGGGGCCCCCGTTCATTGGCGCGGTTTCGTTCGCGCCGGAGTAGTATTGCGATGCGCCGCGCGACGACGACAACCGAGCCGCACCGTCTGCCAATGGCAGGGCGGAGGCTTTCGGAGCGCGCGCACCTCGCCCCACCTGAACGCGCAGGCCGATCACGTGCGACGCCCCTTCCGGGGCGCCCGTCCGCCTGCGCGCGGATAATGTTCATATGGCAAAGAAGATGCTCATCGACGCCACCCACGCGGAAGAGACCCGCGTCGTGGTGGTGGACGGTAACAAGGTCGAGGAATTCGACTTCGAATCCGAGAACAAGCGGCAGCTCGCCGGCAATATCTATCTAGCGAAAGTCACCCGCGTGGAGCCGTCGCTCCAGGCGGCCTTCGTGGATTACGGCGGCAACCGTCACGGTTTCCTGGCCTTCTCGGAAATCCACCCCGATTACTACCAGATCCCGATCGCCGACCGTCAGGCGCTGATCGAGGAAGAGCAGGCTGAGGCTGACGCCGAGGCCGCGCGCAACGACCGAGACGACGATCGTCGCGAGATGGCCGAGGCCACGGCCTCTTCCGATGCGGTCGAGTCCACCGATCCCGATGGCGATGACCTCGCCGAGGCGCGGACGGCCAGCATCGCCGAGGGCATCCCCGGCATGGATGTGGTCGATGTCGCTGACAGTGAAGGCGCGACCGCGCCCGAGGGCGATCCCCGCGACGAAGGCGACAACGACACGCGCGATGCGTCCCGGCACGACACCTCGATCGAGTCGGTTGCCGACGACGACGTTCAGGACGAGGTCCGTCCCCCGCGCAAGCCGCGGGCCAAACGCTACAAGATTCAGGAAGTCATCAAGGTTCGCCAGATCCTGCTGGTGCAGGTCGTCAAGGAAGAGCGTGGCAACAAGGGCGCCGCGCTGACGACGTACCTGTCGCTTGCCGGACGTTACTGCGTGCTGATGCCGAACACTGCCCGTGGTGGCGGGATCAGCCGCAAGATCACCAGCGCGGCGGATCGCAAGAAGCTGAAAGAGATCGCGACCTCGTTCAACGTGCCGCGCGGTGCGGGTCTGATCATCCGGACCGCCGGGGCCAAGCGCACGAAGACCGAGATCAAGCGTGACTACGAGTACCTGCAGCGCATGTGGGAGCAGATCCGCGAGCTGACGCTCAAATCTGTCGCGCCCGCGCCGATCTACGAGGAAGGCAATCTCATCAAGCGCTCGATCCGCGACCTGTATAACCGCGAGATCGACGAGGTCTGGGTCGAGGGTGAGCTTGGCTATCGGACCGCCAAGGACTTCATGAAGATGATCATGCCGTCCCACGCGCGCAACGTGAAGCATTACGTGGATCAGCTGCCGCTTTTCGCGCGGCACCAGGTCGAAAGCTACCTCAGCGCCATGTACAACCCGACCGTGCAACTGCCGTCGGGCGGCTACATCGTGATTGGCGTGACCGAAGCGCTCGTCGCCATCGACGTGAACTCGGGGCGCGCGACGAAGGAAGGCTCCATCGAGGAGACCGCCTACAAGACCAACATGGAAGCGGCGGAAGAAGTCGCGCGCCAGCTGCGTCTTCGCGACCTTGCGGGCCTGATCGTGATCGACTTCATCGACATGGACGAGCGCAAGCACAACGCGAATGTCGAGAAGCACTTCAAGGACAAGCTCAAGACCGATCGCGCCCGCATCCAGGTGGGCAAGATCTCGGGCTTCGGTCTTCTCGAGATGTCGCGCCAGCGTCTGCGTCCCGGCATGATCGAGGCGACGACCCAGCCTTGTCCGCATTGCCACGGCACGGGCCTGCTGCGGTCGGACGAGAACGTCGCGCTGGCCATCCTGCGGCAGCTCGAGGAAGAGGGGACGCGCAAGAAGACCAAGGAGGTCTGCGTCACCGTTCCCGTGGTCATCTGCAACTACCTGATGAACCACAAGCGCGAGCATATCGCGATGATCGAGGCGCGCTACGGCATGGCGGTCCGGCTCGAGGCCGATCCGGACCTGGTGAGCCCCGATTACAGGATCGAGAAGCTGAAGCACCAGACCATCCGGGTGGTCGAGCAGACTGCCGCGATCACCTCGGACATGGCCGCCGCAGCCGTGGAAGAGCCCGAGGAGGAGCCGATCGAGGTCGACGAATCCGAAGCGCCTCCTGCGCCCGAAGCACCCGAAGTGCCCGAGGAGTCTCAAGCACCCGAGGCGTCTGAGGACGATAAGCCTAAGAAGAAGCGGCGTCGCCGCCGGCGTCGTCGGAACGGCAAGGGCAATGGCGATAACGGCAACGGCGGTGACGAGAACGGCGAGCAGGACGACGAAGCCGATCAGGATCAGGATCAGGATGATTCCGAGGACCAGGCATCCGGGGATACGCCGGACGAGGCCGAGGAAAAGGATGAAAGGCCCAAGCGTCGGCGCAGCCGGTCGCGGTCGCGCAAAAAGACCGATACCGAGGAGACTCCGCGGGTCGACAACCCGGTAAGCGCCGCCGTCTCGGAAGAGATCGCCGAGGCCACGCCCGTCGCGCCGGCCGATCCGCAGGAGCCTTCGACCGAGGGTGGCAGCGGGGGCGGGAGCGCGGATCCTGTAACCGCACCGGCCGAGGCTGCCGCACCGCAGCCCGAACCGGAAGCGGAGCAGCCCGAGCCCGCGCCCGCTCCGCCGGTTGAGACGGGTGCCGAGCAGGCGGACATCGCGTCTCCGGTGGATGAGGAGGTCGCGCAAGTGATCACTGAGGACACTCCGATCGCGCCGCCCGCGCCCGAGCGTGAGCCCGAGCCCGAGATGGCCAACGGCGACAGCGACGAAGGCGACAAGCCGAAGCGTCGCGGCTGGTGGTCGCTCCGGAAATAGGGAAAAGGGCCGCGGTGATGCCGCGGCCCTTCTTCTATGTGGCGGACGCAGGCGAGCGGCCTTGTCGTCAGCCCTTGCGGATGAGGTAGGCCTGAGTTGCGCCCTCGTTCGTCTGCGACAGCAGCGTATGGCCACCTTCGACACAGAAATGGGGGATATCCACCACTGCCGCGGGATCGTCGGCCAGCACGCGCAGGACCGCGCCCGAGGGCATCGCCTGCAGCCGCTTGCGTGCCTTCAGAACGGGCAGGGGACACAAAAGCCCCAGCGCATCGAGTTCGTCGTCATGTTCCATGCGCCGTGTATCTCACCTAGCGGCGTGGTTGTCTCGGCCCTTCTGCCACGCCACGTGCATGTGACGGAACGCCCCCGTGACGCGCCGCCAAGAGCGAGCTAGAGGAGGGACATGATCGGCTTCGAAATCATCGATGCGGCCCTCGTGCCGGCCATGCTAATCGCCTTGATGGCGGGGCTTCTGTCTTTCCTGTCGCCTTGCGTCCTGCCCATCGTGCCGCCGTACCTGGCCTATATGGGCGGTGTGACGCTGAACGATCCGTCGGCGCGGGCGGGGCGGGCGGTTTTGCCGGCGCTGTTCTTTGTCTTGGGCCTGTCAACGGTGTTCCTGCTGCTGGGCTTCACCGCTTCAGTCTTCGGCGCGTTCTTCCTTGAATATCAGACGCTGTTCGCCCGGATCTCGGGGCTCGTGGTGATCGTGTTCGGCCTGCATTTCCTTGGCGTGTTCCGCATCCCCCTGCTCGACCGCGAGGCGCGGCTTGACGTCGGCGACCGCGGAGGGTCCGCGCTGGGGGCTTTTGTGCTCGGCCTCGCCTTCGCCTTCGGCTGGACACCCTGCATCGGTCCGCAACTCGGCGCGATCCTTTCGATGGCGGCCTCCGAGGCGAATGTGGCGCGGGGCACGACGCTGCTTGCCGTCTATGCCGCGGGCCTCGGCATCCCATTCCTGATGGCCGCAATCTTCCTGCAGAAAGCGACGAGCGTGATGAACCGGCTGAAGCAGCACATGGGCCTGATCGAGAAGACTATGGGTGTTCTGTTGCTTCTCGTGGGGCTGGCGCTCGTGACGGGTGCGTTCTCGGCGATCTCATACTGGCTTCTAGAGACATTTCCGGCCCTCGCACGCCTTGGCTGAGGCTTAATCTCGCCCGATTGTCGTAGTACCTTCGATCTGGTGATCGCATGGGGGCTTGCATGGCTGCAGCGCAAGTGCGCCGGCGGCGCGTGTTCTACATCCCGGGCTACGACCCGATCCCCCCGCGCCGATACCGCGAGCTCTACCGGGCTGAAAGCGCCATTCAGGGAGCGTTACGCGGGCATGAAATTGCGCTGCGGCCCCGCCGCAAGGGCGAGCGGTTTGGTTGGGGCGTGGACGCCCGGATCGAGGGAGAGACGGTCGAGATCGAGTTCGAGGTTCTCGTCTGGTCCGACATCGTCCGCAGCAGCATGGGCCCTGGGATCGCTTCGACCTACTGGCAAATGTGCCGCACGGCTTGGGTCTATGCGTCGACCGGGGCGCTTTGGCGGTTGATGGGGTTGCGCAAAGGGCCGGTAATCGCCGCCTTGTACCCGGTGGCGATGCTGTTGGCGCAGCTCTTGGCCGCATTGCTCGTCGCCTTGGGGCTCGCCTGGGGGGTGGGCGCAGTTGCGCCGAACCCCTTGGGCGTGCTCGTCGGCATTGCCGGCTTCGTCGTCGTCCTGCGGTGGTTTCGCAAGAAGGACGGCAAATTCTTTGCCTACTACCTGATGCACGACTACGGCTTCTCTGCCCGCTTCAAGGGGGCGAACCCGCCTGCGCTGGAGGCGCGGATGGCTGATTTCGCTGGCATCGTCGCCACAGCCTTGGCCGACGATATCGACGAGGTGCTGGTCGTCGGCCATTCCTCGGGGGCGCATATTGCGGTGTCGGTTCTGGCCGATCTCATTCGAGCGGGGAAGGTCCCGCCCACCGGGCCGTGCCTGTCTTTTCTGTCGCTGGGGCAGGTTGTGCCGATGGTTTCGTTCCTGCCCGATGCACATCGCTTGCGGGCTGACTTGGGGGTTCTTGGCTCTACCCGCGCGCTTGCTTGGGTTGATGTCTCGGCGCCCGGAGACGGTTGCGCGTTTGCGCTATGTGATCCAGTGGCGGTCTCTGGCGTCGCGGTTTGCCCGCGTACCGGACCGCTGATCCTGTCCGCGGCGTTCACCCAGACGCTACAGCCCGAGACGTGGGCGCGGCTCCGGCGGCGCTATTTCCGCCTGCATTTCCAGTATCTCTGCGCCTTCGACAACCTGCCCAAGAGGCGCGACGCATACGACTATTTTGCCGTAACGGCGGGGCCCCTTACGCTGGCGGAGCGGTTCGCCACGCGCACGCCCTCGCGGTCGCTGATCGACCGGCCGGCCTCGCGCTATACCTCGACCGCCGCATGAGTCCGCCGAAACCGCCCGCACGGGCCGACAGGGTCCCTCTCTGGCGCTACCTGTGTCTCTTCCGGACCGATATTCTGTCGGCCCAGCCCGCGCGGCTATATCGCGCCTGGATGGCCGAATTCCGGACGCCGTTCTTCCGCTCGTTCATGGTGAACGACCCGAAACTGGTCGCGCGGGTGCTGCGCGAGCGGCCGATGGATTTCCCCAAGTCCAACAGGATAAGCGAGGGGCTGCGGCCGCTTCTGGGACGTTCCGTTTTTCTGACGAACGGAGACGTCTGGCGCCGCCAGCGCCGCCTGATCGATCCGGCATTCGAAGGGGGGCGCCTGCGTGACACCTTTCCGGCCATGTTGGATGCCGCGCGGGCCATGGGCGAGCGCCTTCCCGAGGGTGACGTCGAGATAGAGGCCGAGGCGAGTCACGCCGCCGCCGACGTGATCTTCCGCACGCTGTTTTCGATCCCGATCGAGCACAACACGGCGCGCGACGTCTTTGACGAGTTCCGTGCCTATCAGCGCACTCAACCGATCCTGAACCTTGCCGCTTTCGTGCCGCTGCCGCGGTGGGTGCCGCGCTTCCATCGACGCAAGACCCTGCGATCGGCGCGGCGTATCCGGGCGCTGATCGAGGGGCTGGTGACCGAGCGGCAACGCGAGATCGCTGAAGGCACTGCGCCCGACGATCTGGCCACGAAGATCTTGACGGCAGTCGATCCCGACACTGGCGACCGGTTTGGCCGGGATGAGATGGTCGACCAAGTGGCCATCTTCTTTCTGGCGGGGCACGAGACGTCAGCCTCGGCGCTCGGCTGGACCTTCTATCTGCTCGCGACGCATCCCGAATGGCAGGAGCGCGTTGCGGCAGAAGCGCGGGCGTTCATGGCGGCGCCGGATTTCTCGGGGCTGTCGCGGCTCAAGGTGACGCGGGACGTGTTCCGCGAGGCGCTGCGGCTCTATCCCCCCGTGCCGATGATGGTGCGCGAGACTGTGCAGCCCGAGGGGCTGCGGGATCGCACGGCGCACAAGGGAGACCTTGTTGTGCTCAGCCCGTGGCACCTGCATCGGCAGTCGCGGCTTTGGGATAATCCGGACGGCTTCGACCCGGCGCGCTGGACCACCGAGAATGGTCGCCGCTGCGCGCGGGAGGCGTTCATCCCGTTTTCGTCCGGGCCGCGGGTCTGCACCGGCGCCGGGTTTGCCATGGTCGAGGGCGTGGTTCTGCTGGCGGCGGTGCTGGCGCAGGTCCGGGTGCTGCCGGTTGAGGGCCGGGTGCCCGAGCCGGTTGCTCATCTGACCGTACGCGCGCGCGACGGGATTTGGATGCGGGTGGCGAAGCGGGACGAGCTGCCCGATCGCGGCTAGGACGGCCTCTCGCGCACCTGGTCGAGCACGAAGACCCGAATGGCGGAGGCGAGGCCGACAGCCGTTCCGCGTCCTTCGTCGATCTCGGCCGCGAGTTCGTTCACGGCGCGCCCCTGCTCACGGGCGATGCGCCGGAATTCATGCCAGAACTCATCTTCGAGCGAGACCGACGTGCGGTGGCCCCGCAGCGTGAGAGAGTGCTTCCGGGGGCGACCGCTCATTCCTCGCGCTTGTGCCCTTCGAGGATCGCCGCCTCGCGCGCGGCGCGGGCAGCCTCGGTCAGCCGCTCGGCTTTGGTCCGGCTGAATTTGGCCGCGTTTGCGTCCGCCTCGCGCCGCTTTTCGGCCCGGGCGCGATCCTTTCGCGCCCGGTTTAGGTTCACGATCCCGCTCACTTCGGCCCGATCATCTTCTCGGGGCGGACGACCTCGTCGAACTCGGTCTCCGTCACGTATCCCAGGTTCACAGCCTCTTCCTTCAGCGTCGTGTCGTTCTTGTGCGCCGTCTTGGCGACCGTCGTGGCATTGTCGTACCCGATCTTCGGGGCCAACGCCGTCACGAGCATGAGCGACTCGCGCATCAGCTTTTCGATCCGCGCCTCGTTCGCCTCGATGCCCGACACGCAATTGTCGGTAAAGGCCACCGCCGCGTCGCCCAGAAGCTGGATGGATTGCAGCACGTTGTAGGCGATCATCGGCTTGAACACGTTCAGCTCGAACTGGCCTTGCGAGCCGGCGAAGCCGACGGCGGCATCATTGCCCATCACGTGGGCGCAGACCTGCGTCATTGCCTCGACCTGGGTCGGGTTCACCTTCCCCGGCATGATGGACGAGCCGGGCTCGTTCTCGGGCAACATCAGCTCGCCGAGGCCGCAGCGGGGCCCCGAGCCCAGAAGGCGGATGTCGTTGGCGATTTTGTAGCAGGACGCCGCGATCACCTTCAGCGCACCCGAGATTTCGACCATTGCGTCGTGGCTCGCCAGCGCCTCGAACTTGTTCGGCGCGGTAACGAAGGGCAAGCCGGTGATCTCGGCCATGTTGGCGGCGACCTGTTCGCCCCAGCCCGGCGTCGTGTTGAGGCCGGTGCCGACTGCCGTGCCGCCCTGGGCCAGTTCATGGATGCGGGGCAGGGCGCCCTTCACCCGCTCAATCCCCATACGGATCTGGTGCGCGTAGCCGCCGAACTCCTGCCCGAGGGTCAGGGGCGTCGCGTCCATCGTGTGGGTGCGACCGATCTTGATGATCTCGGCGAAGTCCTCGGATTTGGCTTCCAGCGCCGCCGCAAGCTTCTCGAGCCCCGGTAGAAGCACGTCGCGAACGGTCATCGCGGTGGCGATGTGCATGGCCGTCGGGAACGTATCGTTCGAGGACTGGCCCATGTTGCAGTGATCGTTCGGGTGGACCGGGTCCTTCGATCCGATCTTGCCGCCCAAAATCTCGATCGCGCGGTTCGCGATGACCTCGTTGGCATTCATGTTCGACTGCGTGCCCGAACCGGTCTGCCAAACGACGAGGGGGAAGTTGTCGTCGAGCCGACCCTCGATCACCTCGTCGGCGGCGCGAACGATGGCATCGGCGATGCGCCCGTCAAGCTTGCCGTTTTCCTTGTTCGCCTGCGCGCAGGCCTTCTTGATGACGCCGAGGGCGCGGACGATCGCGACCGGCTGCTTCTCCCAGCCGATCGGGAAGTTCAGGATCGAGCGCTGGGTCTGCGCGCCCCAGTATTTGTCGGCTGGAACTTCGAGCGGGCCGAAGCTGTCGGTCTCGGTGCGGGTGTCGGTCATCGTCTGCCTCTTCGCGTCCTTGTCGCATGGGCTTCAAGCATGCGAGGGCGCCTCAGGCAATATCGTGAACGCTCGCGGTCCGCGCTATTTGCGAAACTTGTCGAGGCTGACGATTTCCGCTTCCTTCGGGCGCTCGTCTTTCTCGGGCGTCTCGTCATCCTCGTCGATCTCGATCATGTCGGCGGGCGGTTCGTCGCCCTCTTCCTGCGTTTCGAAGCGCAGGCCGAATTCGACCGAGGGGTCGACGAAGGTGCGGATCGACTCGTACGGAATATAGAGCGGCTCGGGGCTGTCGCCGAAGTTGAGCGTCACGGAAAAGCCGTCCTCTCCGACGTCCAGGCCGTCATACCAGTGCTGCATGACCACGGTCATGTCGCCCGGGTAGCGATCGGACAGCCAGTCGGCAATTTCGACGTCCGGGTGCAGCGTGTTGAAGGTGATGAAGAAGTGGTGGTCGCCCGGCAGGCCGTTTTCCTCGACGTCGAGCAGCACGTTTCGGATCAGGCCACGCATGGCCGCATGCATCAGGTTTCCGTATTCGATGGTGCGCGATGACATTGTGGCCCTGCCTTTCCTGTACTTCGAACCATAACTTGTCTGTCCGGGATGGAAAGCCCCGCGCGGGGAGTTTCGCGAACGGAAACGGAACCGCGCAGGGCAGGATTCCGGGGTTTTCTTTCGGCAAAACCCGTGAAATAGGGACGTGCCAACCGAAGCCTCCCAAGGAGACCCCCATGGAGATTCGCGAGGCCCTCACCTTTGATGATGTGCTCCTGCAGCCTGCCGCATCGAGCGTTCTGCCGTCGACCGCCGATACCCGCACCCGCGCGACACGCGAGATCACCCTCAACATCCCGCTCCTGAGCTCGGCCATGGACACGGTGACCGAGGCGCGCATGGCCATCGCCATGGCGCAGTCGGGCGGGATCGGCGTGGTCCATCGCAACCTGACGGTGCAGGAGCAGTCCGACGAGATCCGCCGCGTGAAGCGCTTCGAAAGCGGCGTGGTCTACAAGCCGATCACACTGCGCCCCGAACAGACGCTGGCCGACGCGAAAGAGCTGCAGGACCGGTTCCGCGTCACCGGCTTTCCGGTGGTCGACGCCGGCAATCGTGTGGTGGGCATCGTCACGAACCGCGACATGCGATTTGCGAGCGATGATGCGACGCCGGTCTCTGCGATGATGACGAAGGACAACCTCGCCATCCTGACGGAGCCCGCGGATCTCGAGGAAGCAAAGAAGCTGATGAAGGCGCGCCGGATCGAGAAGCTTCTCGTGACGGACGGGCAGGGCAAGCTGACGGGCTTGCTGACGCTGAAGGACACCGAGCAAGCGGTGCTGAACCCCGCGGCCTGCAAGGATCGCCTGGGTCGCCTGCGCGTCGCGGCCGCGACCACAGTCGGCGACGCGGGCTTCGAGCGGACCGAGGCGCTCGTCGATGCAGGCTGCGACATCATCGTGATCGACACGGCGCACGGCCACTCCGAGGGCGTTGCGCATGCCGTGCGGCGCGCAAAGCAGCTGTCGAACGAAGTGCAGATCATGGCCGGCAACGTTGCCACCGCCGAAGGTGCGCGTGCGCTGATCGACGCGGGCGCCGACGCGGTCAAAGTGGGAATCGGGCCAGGCTCGATCTGCACGACGCGCATGGTGGCCGGGGTCGGCGTGCCGCAGTTGACGGCGATCATCGATGCCGCGAGCGCCGCGGGCAACGTGCCGGTGATCGCGGACGGCGGCATCAAGTTCTCGGGCGACTTCGCCAAAGCGATCGCAGCCGGGGCGTCTTGTGCGATGGTGGGCTCGATGCTCGCCGGGACCGATGAAAGCCCGGGTGAAGCGATCCTGTACCAGGGGCGCTCGTTCAAGTCGTACCGCGGGATGGGCTCGCTTGGTGCTATGGCCCGAGGGTCGGCCGACCGATATTTCCAGAAGGACGCGGCCAGCGACAAGCTGGTGCCGGAGGGGATCGAGGGGCAGGTCCCATACAAGGGCGCGGCAAGCGCGGTGATCCACCAGCTCGTCGGCGGTCTGCGCGCTGCCATGGGTTACACGGGATGCGCGACCGTGGACGAGATGCGCCGGAATTGCCGATTTGTCCGCATCACCGGCGCCGGGCTGAAGGAGAGCCATGTCCATGACGTCCAGATCGTGCGCGAATCTCCGAATTATCGTTTGGGATGAAGGTACTGCAGGTAGAAGATAGGGTGACACATTAAGTGACCCCGGCAGCAAGAGTTCAGACGGCGATCGAATGTATCGATCGGGTGCTAGCCGGCGAGCCGGCCGAGCGGGTGCTGATGTCCTGGGCCCGCGGCTCTCGTCACGCGGGGTCTAAGGATCGGGCGGCTGTCCGCGATCTTGTCTTCGGCGTGCTGCGGCGGTGGTGGTCTTCGGCAGCGCTTGGTGGGGGTGCGGATGGCCGGTCACGCATGATCGGCTTTCTTCGCGCCACCGGCACGGCGCCTGAGACGGTGTTCACCGGCGACCGGTACGCCCCCGCGCCGCTCGATGAGCGTGAGACGGAGGAACATGCGGCTCCGGACTGGGCGACCGCTCTGGACTGCCCGGCGTGGCTGGCGCCTAAGTTAGAAAGGTCGCTCGGCCCTTCGTTCGCGCCCGTGATGGAAGCGCTCCAGGATCGCGCGCCGGTTTTTCTCAGGGTAAACATTGCGCGCACGGACATTGAAGCGGCGCGTGGCGTGTTGGCGGAGGAGGGGATCTTAACTCGCCCCGGCCCTCTTTCGCCGACCGCGCTGGAAGTCACCGAGAATGCACGTCGGGTCCAGATCTCGGCAGCCTATCGCGACGGTCTCGTTGAGCTTCAGGACGCTGCGAGCCAAGCCGTCGTCGATATGCTGCCACTCGATGGGGTGTCCAGTATCCTGGACTTCTGCGCCGGAGGTGGCGGCAAATCTCTGGCGCTTGCGGCGCGGACCGGGGCGCAGATCGACGCGCACGATGCAGATCCGCGCCGTCTGATGGATCTTCCAACACGCAGCGCTCGCGCGGGTGCGGCCATCAATGTGGTGCCTCCGGCGGATCTGCCTGACGACGCGCTTTACGATCTCGTCCTGGTCGATGCGCCCTGCTCGGGCAGCGGTGCGTGGAGGCGAAGTCCCGAGGGGAAGATACGCTTCTCCGATGCGAGGCTGGTCGAGCTGATCGGGTTGCAGGACCGGATATTGGATAACGCCCTGCACCACGTCGCGCCCGAAGGTATCCTCGCCTATGCAACCTGCTCGCTGCTTGATGATGAGAATGGGCAGCGCGTCGAGGCTCTCGCGGCCCGCGCTCCTGTCGATCATCTTGAGTCTCGCCACTTCACGCCTTTGGATGGCGGAGACGGGTTCTATTGTGCGCTGCTCCGCAAGTCGTCGGACACGCGTTAACGAGTTGTTAAGGATTTCGCGCGATCCTGAACGACGGAACGAATAGGGGGCGCCGGTTACGTGTCCGATATCAGGCTGCCGCTTGCGGACGAAGCCGCTCGTCTCGGGACCAGGGCGACGTGGCTCTTGGCGCTGTCCGTCGGCGTGATCTTCTCCGCTTGGGCGGCGCCGTCTAACGAGTATGCCATCCCGTTGCTGGCGTTCGGTGTCACGCTGGCCGCCGTCTCCGCATTCCTGATTTTACTTGGCGGGCCGGTGGCGCTGCGTCGGCGCCGCAGAGCCGAGCTGCTGCGCGATCTTTTCTGCAACGACCGCCGGCCGACCTACGTCACCGACGCAGCCGGGCGTCTGGTATGGTCGAATGACGCGGGCGATCTCGATCGCCTGCTTGCTGCGGACCTCGCCGATCCCTCGGAAGTCATCGCCGAGCTGCGCGCTCGGGCCTTGGCTGAAGGGAGCGCCGAACGCCGTTTGCCGCGCGTTCCGTCTCGTCGCCTCTCGGTCCAGAAGGTGTCAGGCGGCGACCTGCTGTGGCGGCTGGATGAGGCGACCGTCACAGAGGGCGATGCGCTTGTCGATTTTGAGGGACTGCCGCTCCCCATGATCGAGATCGACCGGGAGGGCATGGTCGTTTCTGCCAATTCGAGGGCGCGAACACTTCTGAGGATTGGAGACGCCGGGAAAGTCGGGCTCTATGAACTCGTGGACGGGCTTGGCCGCTCGGTGCCGAAGTGGGTGGCTGACGCGTTCTCCGGGGTCGCCATTGCTCGACCAGAAGTCGTACGCGCGTCGCGCCGCACGGAAGACATGTACGTGCAGATCATCCTGGACCGTGCGCCTGGATCGGGCGGCGAACGGCTGATGGCGGTTCTGCAAGACGCCACGCACTTGAAGACCCTCGAAGCGCAGATGGTTCAGTCGCAGAAGATGCAAGCGATCGGGCAGCTTGCGGGTGGCGTCGCACACGATTTCAACAACCTGCTGACAGCGATTCGGGGTCATTGCGACCTTCTTCTCTTGCGTCGCGACGCGTCCGATCCCGACTTTGCGGATCTCGAGCAGATCAACCAGAATGCCAACCGCGCCGCGAGCCTCGTGGGACAGCTACTGGCGTTTTCGCGAAAGCAGAACCTGAAGCTCGAAACGGTGGCGTTGCGTGATCTGCTTTCAGACCTGACGCATCTACTGGACCGGCTCGTGGGCGCCCGCGTAACGCTCGCGCTGAACCATGCGGTCGACCTTCCTCTGGTGCGCGCGGATCGCAGACAGCTTGAGCAGGTCATCATGAACCTCGTGGTGAACGCCCGGGACGCGATGCCCACGGGCGGCCGCATCGATATCTCAACAAGGGCAATGCGCCTTGAGGCGCCGTTGACCCGCGATCGAGTCACCGTGCCGGTGGGTGAGTATGTCGAGGTCAGCGTTGTGGACGAGGGAACCGGTATTCCTCCCGAGGTGCGAAAGAAGATCTTTGAGCCGTTCTTCACGACGAAGAAGACGGGGGAAGGCACGGGACTGGGGCTCTCAACTGCTTACGGGATCGTGAAGCAGACCGGCGGGTATATCTTCGTCGACAGTCGCCAAGGCCAGGGCACCACATTCACGCTGCTGTTTCCTGCGCACACGGGTCCCTTGATCACGGAAGCCGCTGCGCCGAGGCCGGCGCCGGCGACCAAGGACGCCGATGGTGCAGTGATCCTGCTGGTCGAGGACGAAGCGCCGGTGCGCGCCTTTGCCGCCCGAGCACTTCGCTTGCGCGGCTACGAGGTGATTGAAGCCGAGGATGGTGAGAGCGCCCTAGAAGCCGTGCTTGACGATGCCGCAAAGATCGATCTGTTCGTCAGCGATGTTGTCATGCCCGGGATGGATGGTCCAACTTGGGTTCAGCGGGCGCGAGAGAGGCGACCGGACGTTCCGGTGGTCTTCATGTCGGGCTATGCCGAGGAGAGTTTCTCCGGCACCCAAGCCCGAATTGCGCGGTCGGCATTCATCCAGAAACCGTTCTCGCTGTCGGATCTGACGAGCGTGGTCAGTCGGCAGTTGGACACGGGCAGCGAAAGCGTCGGCGCAGTCTGATATAATATTCGCCTGGGTGATCCCGCTGATCATGCGGTGGTTAACGTGAAAACAACCAAAGCCAGCCAGAGTGACGGAAGGACTTGAAACGTTCCCCTTTTGATCGCATGTTGAGCGGAACATGCAGGGAACAAAGCGGACATTGCCGCCCCCCGGCGGACATGCCACAAGGAGCGCGAACAATGGGCACGGCGAATATTCTCGACATGGCTGACAAGAAGAACGCGGACAAGCAGAAGGCGCTCGACTCGGCGCTCGCGCAGATCGAGCGGCAGTTCGGCAAGGGCTCCATCATGAAGCTCGGGGGTGAAAATCCCATCCCGGACATCGAATCCACCTCCACTGGCTCTCTCGGGCTCGACATTGCACTGGGAATCGGCGGCATTCCGAAAGGACGGATCGTCGAAATCTATGGTCCGGAAAGTTCGGGCAAGACGACCCTGACGCTACATTGCGTGGCCGAAGAGCAGAAGAAGGGCGGCGTCTGCGCCTTCGTGGATGCGGAGCATGCGCTGGACCCGCAATACGCCAGGAAGCTGGGCGTCAATCTTGACGAGTTGCTGATCTCGCAGCCGGACACAGGTGAGCAGGCACTGGAGATCACCGACACCCTCGTCCGTTCGGGCGCGGTCAGCATGGTGGTCGTCGACTCCGTCGCGGCGCTGACGCCGAAATCTGAACTAGAGGGCGACATGGGAGACAGCTCGGTCGGAGTTCATGCACGCCTGATGTCACAGGCGATGCGCAAGCTGACCGGTTCTATCCACCGCTCGGGCTGCACGGTGATCTTCATCAACCAGATCCGCATGAAGATCGGCGTCATGTTCGGCTCGCCCGAGACCACTACGGGCGGCAACGCTCTGAAATTCTACTCCTCCGTGCGCCTCGATATCCGACGGATTGGCTCGATCAAAGACCGGGACGAAGTCGTGGGCAACCAGACCCGCGTGAAGGTCGTAAAGAACAAGGTCAGCCCGCCGTTCAAGCAGGTAGAATTCGACATCATGTATGGCGAAGGCATCTCAAAGACAGGCGAGCTTCTTGATCTCGGCGTGAAAGCCGGCGTGGTCGATAAGTCCGGCGCCTGGTTCAGCTACGGCGACGAGCGGATCGGCCAGGGTCGAGAAAACGCGAAGAACTTCCTCAAAGAAAATCCGGCCATCGCGCTTTCCATCGAAGACAAGATCCGCGCTAGCCACGGCCTTGAGTTCGACGGCATGACCGAAGACGACGACGCGCTGACCGACGACTGACCGATCTAGCCTCTTCGGGAGATCGCTTTGGTCGATCTCCCGAAATCGGTCAGAATGATCTCGTTCCTTGTCCCTAGGCGGCGGGCCGGGTACATCGGCCGGGATACATTCCGAAAGCCGTGCCATGCCCAGTCTGAACGATATCCGCTCCACCTTCCTGCGCTACTTCGAAAAGCACGGCCACACGATCGTGCCATCGTCGCCACTTATTCCACGCAACGATCCCACGCTGATGTTCACTGCGGCGGGAATGGTGCAGTTCAAGAACCTGTTCACCGGCGTCGAGACGCGTGACTATACCCGGGCGACAACGGCGCAGAAATGCGTCCGCGCCGGGGGAAAGCACAACGACCTCGACAATGTGGGCTACACCGCGCGGCACCATACTTTCTTTGAGATGCTGGGGAATTTCTCCTTTGGCGACTACTTCAAGGAGGAAGCGATCACGCTCGCTTGGGGCCTGCTCACCGAGGAGTTCGGCATCGACCGGGATCGCCTGCTGGTCACCGTCTTCCATACTGATGAAGAGGCTGTCGGGATCTGGAAGAAGGTCGCCGACCTGCCTGACGACCGCATCATACGGATCGCAACAGACGACAATTTCTGGTCCGCTGGTCCGACTGGCCCTTGCGGTCCCTGCACCGAGATTTTCTATGATCACGGCCCGGAGATCTGGGGCGGCCCGCCGGGCAGCCCGGAAGAGGATGGTGATCGGTTCATCGAAATCTGGAACCTCGTCTTCATGCAGTACGAGCAGTTTTCGGATGGCACGCGCCGGGATCTTGATACGCAGTCGATCGATACTGGGATGGGTCTGGAGCGGATCGGCGCGCTGCTTCAGGGCAAGCACGACAACTACGATACCGATCTATTCCGCGCTCTGATCGAAGCCTCGGCGCAGGTCACGGGAACGGAGCCTGACGGTGACGGCAACGTCCATCATCGCGTGATTGCCGATCATCTCCGCTCGACCTCATTCCTGATCGCCGACGGGGTGCTGCCGGGAAACGAAGGGCGGGGCTACGTCTTGCGCCGCATCATGCGGCGCGCCATGCGCCATGCGCATCTTCTCGGTGCTGCCGACCCGGTCATGCATCGTCTTGTTCCTGCGCTGGTTCAAGAGATGGGTCAGGCTTATCCCGAGCTCGTGCAGGCGCAGAGCGTCATCGAAGACACGCTTCTGCAAGAAGAGACGCGCTTCCGCCGTACGCTGGAGCGGGGCCTGAAGCTGTTGGACGAAGAGGTTGCGAGGCTCCCCGACGGGCAGGATCTTCCGGGCGAGACAGCATTCAAGCTGTATGATACGTTCGGCTTTCCACTGGATTTGACGCAGGACGCGCTTCGGGAAAAGGGGCGCGGGGTGAATACCGAAACTTTCGATAGCGCAATGGCCGAGCAGAAGGCCAAGGCGCGCGCCTCGTGGGTGGGGTCGGGCGAGCAGGCCGATGCCGCCATTTGGTTCGACGTGGCCGACACGCACGGCCTGACGGAGTTCCTGGGCTATGAGAATCTCGCTGCCGAGGGCGAGGTGTTGGCGGTGGTCGCTGGAACCGATCGTGCAGCCGAGGCCGAAGCCGGGACAGAAGTGCAGGTTGTGATCAACCAGACCCCCTTCTACGCCGAAGCGGGCGGCCAGGTCGGTGACACCGGAACGATCGAGACGCAGGATGCGTCGGTCGAGGTCACGGACACAAAGAAAGTGGCGGGTGTCTTCATTCATTTCGGCACGGTGCGGCACGGCACGCTGCGGGAGGGCGCTCCGGCGAAGCTGTCGGTGGATGCTGATCGGCGCCAGAAGATCCGCGCGAACCACTCGGCCACGCACCTTCTGAACGAGGCGCTGCGCGAGGTTCTGGGAACGCATGTGGCTCAGCGGGGATCGCTGAATAATGCTGAACGGCTGCGCTTTGACTTCTCTCATCAAAAGGCGCTGACCGAAGACGAGGTCGCGTCGGTGCAGGAGCGGATCAACCATTTCATTCGACAAAACGCCGAAGTCTCAACCCGTATCATGGATCCCGATACGGCGCGCGAACTGGGCGCGCAGGCCTTGTTCGGCGAGAAGTATGGCGATGAGGTTCGCGTGGTCTCGATGGGTGTTGCTGCGACCGGTAAAGGCCCGGATCAGAACACGTGGTCCATCGAACTATGTGGCGGCACGCATGTGGCTCGTACGGGCGAGATCGGGCTGTGTGTGATCACCGGCGACAGTGCATCTTCGTCTGGCGTGCGCAGGGTCGAGGCATTGACTGGAGCGGCGGCGCTGGAGCATCTGGCGCGGCAGGGGCGTCAGCTGTCCGCGGCCGCGGCGGTTCTGAAGGCTGCGCCGTCCGATCTGATAGAACGGGTGCGGCAGCTATCGGCTGAACGGCGTCGTCTCGAGGACGAAGTTGCGCAGCTGCGTCGCGATCTGGCGATGGGTGGTGGCTCTGCCGGTGGTGCCGAGACGCACGAGGTGAATGGCATCGTGTTCGTGGCCCAGGTGGTGGAGGGCGTGACGGGCAAGGATTTGCCGGCGCTCATCGACGCGCAGAAGGGTCGGCTCGGCTCGGGCGCGGTGCTTCTGATTGCCGATGCCGGCGACAAGGCTGCGGTCGCTGCGGGTGTGACCGACGACCTGACGGGCCGTCTGTCGGCCGTGGATCTCGTTAAGGCCGCTGTCGAGGCGCTTGGCGGCAAGGGCGGCGGCGGTCGCCCGGATATGGCACAGGGCGGGGCCAAGACCGCCGAGAACTCTGAGGCGGCGATTGTCGCGGCTGAAAACGTTTTGAAGGAGGCGAATTGATGCCCGCACTATGGATCGCCCACGTATCGGTCGCTAATGAAGATGCCTATGGCCGGTACGCAAATCTGGCTGGGCCGGCCATCAAGGCCCATGGCGGCGTCTTCATCGCTCGAGGCGGGCGATACGTGACGCTCGAGGGGCCGGAGAGGCCGCGAAATGTAGTTGCGCGTTTCCCGAGTGTCGAGGATGCGGAGGCGTGCTATCGCTCCGACGCATATCAGGAGGCGCTGAGCCACGCCGTCGGCGCCGCTGAGCGCGAGCTTGTGATCGTAGAGATCGACGAGGGCTGAAGACCCCGGGGGCGAGCGCCCCCCTTGCCGTCAGGGCAGCAGCTGCTTCACGTAGCCCGGCAGCGCAAACGCCGCTTTGTGAACCTCAGGCGTATAGTAGCCGAAGCTCGAACCCATGTTGTTCACGCGCGCGGACAGGGTAGCGATGTCCACATCGCGCACGTGGCTGTCGGTGCCCCAGCCAAACGCCATGAAGCCGCCCTGGTATGTCGGCACAGGGGCGAGATAAGCATACGCGTCACTGAAAAGGCTGCCGAACGCACGTAGCGTACCAGTCAGCTCTTGGCCTTGCATGAAAGGCACCCCGTTCTGCGTGACGAGGATGCCGCCAGGGGTGAGGGCGCGCTTGGCGTGGCCATAGAAATGGTCGGTGAACAACACCTCACCAGGGCCGACGGGGTCGGTGGAGTCCACAATAATCACGTCGTAGCCGCCTGCGGTGTCGCGCATGAAGCCTGCACCGTCGGCGATTTGCAGATCGAGCCGAGGGTCCTCGAAAGCTCCGTCCGAAATCGTGGGCAGGTACTCCTTGCAAAAGTCGACGACGCCCCCGTCGATCTCGACCATTGTCACCTGATCTACTGGATGACGGAGCACTTCGCGCGCCATGCCGCCATCACCGCCGCCGATGATGAGCACGCGCTTCGCCGATCCGTGCGCGAAGAGCGGGACGTGGGTCATCATCTCGTGATAGATGAAATTATCCCGCTCGGTGACCTGCACGACCCCATCAAGTGTCATCACGCGTCCGAACTGTGCGCTCTCGAACACTACGATCCGCTGATGCTTTGTTTTGCTGTCGTAGAGCACGCGGTCCATTCGATGGGCTTGGGCAAAGCCATCGTGCAGCGTCTCCACGGTCCACCCGGTGAGGTTTTGCATGCGGTGCCTCCAGTCATGAGAATGTTGCCGATTCACTGCCGGCTGAAGGGAGGCGTGATCGAGAGTCCAACCGCCTCTCACTGACCTGCGCGTCCAACGCGTGGGAGGAAATCGGGACGCCCCGGAGGGCGCCCCTGATGTCACGCCGCGATCGTCTCGGAGACGACGCCGTCGCCGCGCAGAAGCTCTTTGACGCGCACGTCAGCCGTGCCGAAGGCGCGCTTCAGCACGTCAACCGCGAGCCACGGCTTCGCGTCTCCGCACATGAAGACGTCGAAGGCGCCGTAGCCAATTTCGGGCCATGTGTGGACCGAGATGTGCGATTCCGCTAAAACAGCCACGCCTGACACGCCCTGAGGCGAGAACTTGTGCGTGTGGATATGCAACAGGGTCGCGCCACAGGTTTCGACGCAATCTCGGAACGCCTGCTGTATACGGAACTCGTCATCGAGTCCGTGGCCGTTCACCACCTCAATGATGAGGTGTCGGCCAGCGAAGACGCGACCGTCGTCGTCGCGAATAAAGTGATCGTCCCGCGATTCGTCAAAAACGTTGCGGGCGGTGAGGTCTTCCGCTTGGGCGCCTGTCTCCAGACCGATCCCCAGTTGGAAGAGGTCGGCTCCGTCCATGGAGGTCCCCCTTTCAGCCAGTAGATAGATGTGGTGGGTCCTTAGCGCCCCCCCAGGTCGTATCGAATACCGTCGCCTGAAGTTGGGATCGTCCCCGTCGTGAAGGGCCATCTAAGACCACGCGTTCTTTCGCGCAAGAGAAATCTCAACGTTTTTCTGGTTCGGCACGTGCGTGCACGACTGGCAGTCCCCCGCACCGGTGGAAGGGCGGGCGCATCGCGAACTAACCGGTATTTCGGCGGCTCCAGGGTGGGGTATCCTAATACCATATTTGTAGAACATTGTTTTCGCTAGGTAATTACCGGAAAGTCGCAGTTGACTGTAACGCTGCCATCGTTAAAAACCGCCTATCCGAATGTCACCGGGTGTGCGCCCCTTGCGCATCCGCGAACGAACAGGACCGATCATGAAGACCTACACCGCGAAACCGGCGGATATCGAGAAGAAGTGGATCGTCGTCGATGCCGAAGGCGTCGTTCTCGGCCGCCTCGCCTCGATCATCGCCATGCGCTTGCGCGGCAAGCACAA
This sequence comes from Palleronia sp., assembly GCF_042089775.1. NCBI lineage: Bacteria > Pseudomonadati > Pseudomonadota > Alphaproteobacteria > Rhodobacterales > Roseobacteraceae > Palleronia > Palleronia sp. Next base: position 1,740 of record NZ_JBELKF010000032.1, on the reverse strand, counting down.
GCCGACCTTCACGCCGTCCATGGACATGGGCGACAACGTCATCGTCATCAACGCCGATAAGGTGCAGCTGACGGGGCGCAAGCGTGAGAAACCGCATTACTGGCACACCGGCTACCCCGGCGGGATCAAATCCGTTACGCAGGGCCAGATGCTCGAAGGCGCGCACCCCGAGCGCGTGGTGACGAAGGCCGTCAAGCGGATGCTGCCCAGCGGCCCGTTGTCGCGTCAGGTGATGACCAACCTGCGCGTCTATGCCGGCTCCGAACACCCGCATGAGGCGCAGCAGCCCGAAGTTCTGGACGTGAAGTCCATGAACAAGAAGAACACCCGGGAGGCCTACTGATGGCTGAGCAAGTGAATTCGCTGGAAGAGCTGAACCAAGCTGTCGCCGGCACCACGGCCGAGCTTGAGTCCGATGCGCCCCGAGAGCCGGTCCGTGACGATCTGGGCCGCTCTTACGCCACCGGCAAGCGCAAGGACGCAGTCGCTCGCGTCTGGATCAAGCCGGGCACCGGCAAGGTGACCGTGAATGGCAAGGACGTGAATGCGTATTTCGCACGTCCTGTTCTTCAGATGATCCTGAAGCAGCCGTTCCAGATCGCCAATGTCGAAGGCCAATTCGACGTGATGTGCACCGTCAAGGGTGGCGGCCTTTCCGGACAGGCTGGTGCTGTGAAGCACGGCGTCTCGAAGGCGCTGCAGCTTTACGACCCGTCGCTGCGTGGTGCGCTGAAGGCCGCCGGCTTCCTGACGCGTGACAGCCGCGTGGTCGAGCGGAAGAAGTACGGCAAGGCGAAGGCCCGTCGGAGCTTCCAGTTCTCCAAGCGCTGATCTTTCGGATCGAGATACGACAAGAGGCCGGGGCAGTCGCCCCGGCTTTCCTCGTTCAGGCGAGGAGCGGTGCTGCGGCTTCGCCCTCGTGCCCAGATCTAATCGGTCGCTGACGCCATGCCATGTAGCTGATCTGGGACTGGAGGCCCTGGCCTTGCCGTCACTATACCGAGGACGAACCAGCTGGCCTTCGTCGCGCGGGCTCGCCGTGTCACGGTGGCAACATCCGTACCTGCCGTCCTCGACCGCCCGGGAACGCTCCCGACTTCGCTCTCGAAAATTCAGGACCCATTGTTGCGGGCGTTAGTCTAGGTTCACGCTTCCGCGAGGAGACCACGTGCACGAGCAACCTGTTAGGGCTGAGCGAAGTGCGGACGGCGCGGCTGCACTGTAATTTCGTTGAGCCAAGCTGTCCCCGGTTCGATGACAGACAGATCCTGAGTGGCATAATCTTCATCAATGGGCTGAGCTGGTGCAACGAAGTACAGTCTACCGAAGAACACTCTGCAACCGGTGGAAGCGGTGGAGGTGAACAGCGCAGCTGCGAACGGTGTGTGTTTGCCAGGATGATGGGCGGCTTGGCGGCCGTGGGCACGGAGCGGAAGACGATCATGATCGCTCTCATGGTTTGCCACAAACCACTGCCGGGCAGCGGATGAGACCGACCTCAAAGGCACACGGCACGGCCTCCAGTCTACGGTTGAAAAAGAGGGGGCGTGGCAGCCTGATCGGACGGATGGAAGGCGGGGTGAACACGACGCTTCATGCTGTCATCGACGGTATCGGGCGCCCGACCCGCTTTTTTCGGGGCCTACATACTTAACTAGCCAAATTTTCCTTGCGCCGACTGGCAGGTGACCTGAGCCCCAACTTCCCTCCGGCCTTACGGAGGGTCCGCCGGTTGATGTC
>NZ_JBELKF010000031.1:0-39085 GCF_042089775.1 Palleronia sp. | reverse complement strand
ACGGGGCGCTCTGGCCGTAGCGGGCGTCCGCCTTGATGTCGTCGATCCGCAGCACTTGCCCGCCAGAGAAGGTCGGCCCGAAGACCGCGGTGTGCTGAGGCTGCGGGAAGGCCGAGAAGGCCTCGCGCGGCGCACCCGACAGCGTATAGAGCTGGAGCGGCTTTCCCTCGCGGACCGTGTTGTAGAAGAACGCGCCGAACCTGGCGCCGGAAAGCTCGGTCGCGGCATCGGTGACGGTCTGGACGATCTCTTCAAGGTCCAGCTTCGCAGCCAGCATCGTGCCCGTGCGGTTGATGATCTCGAGCGTCCGACGCTCTTCTTCCAGCGCTTGGACGGCGTCGAGTTCGGCCTGGATATCGCGCACCTCGAGCACCGTGCCCACCACGGCGCCCTTCTTGCGGACAGGGCTCGCCGTGTACTCGACGGGATAGAAGTGGCCATCCTTGTGAATGAACTGCTCGCGGCCGCGCTCGCGGTTGTTTTCGGGGAAGGCCCGGTCGATCGGGCATTCGGCGAGCGGATAGGCAGAACCGTCGGGTCGGGTGTGGTGGATCACGTCGTGCAGCGCCTTGCCCTGCACCTCTTCAAGCTCAAAGCCGGTCAGTTCGCGCGCCGCCGGGTTCATGTAGATGCAGTGCTGCGCCTCGTCGAGGATGAACATCGCCCCGCTGGCATTGTCGCAGAGCGCCTCCAGCAGGTTGCGCTCGGACAGCTGGGTTTGTTCTTTCTCGTCCGGTGCTTCCATGCTGTCTCCCTCGGTGGTCTCTTCTGGACAAGATGGAACGCGCAGATCTGAGGTCACGCGATCCCGACGTGCTGGATGTGATTATAACGGAGTGTGACCATACTGAACCGGATCGGTTTGCCGGAGGCGGCCTCGACAAGTCAACCGGGACGTCACCATTCGACAGAACCTTACGCCGCGTCATCCACGGGAACACCCAAGGACCCGTGGCGCCTGTTTGACCGTTGGTGATTGTCACGACTGGGTAAAGGCCGCAGGCTGCGCCGCAACGATCGTCGGTCCGGCCGGCGCCGAAACAACAGGGGAAGCCATCGATGAAGACGTTTCTGACCGCGGCCGCGTTCTTCGCGGTGTCGCTCGTCGTCTCGGGGTTCGTGTATGAGCAGATCGAATACACGGCCACGGAAGCCTATTCGCGCGATACCGCCCGCGTCGGGCACGACAACCCAGTCGACGGGCGACTGGGTTGGAGCCCCGATCTCGAGGAAGAATAGCCTCAGGTCGGATTGGCCCCGTCCGTGGCAGGCGGGGTGCCCTGCTCTACCGGGGTCGAGCCGTTTTCGACCTGGGCCTTGTACCAGCCGTGATGGTGCTCGATCGCCCAGTTCTCGTCGACCTTGCCACGGCCGATCGCGTCGAAGGCGCCCTCCATCCCCAGCGTGCCGATATAGATGTGGCACAGGATGACGGCGATCATGACGACTGCGCTGAGGCTATGGATGACGTGGCCGATCTGCATTCCGCTGACGCCCGTGAAGTAGAACGGCGCCATCAGGAAATAGCCCGAGATCGCGAGCGTGGTGCCGCCCAGGATGACGCTCCAGAAGATGATCTTTTGACCGGCATTGAAGCGGGCGGTTTCGGGGTGGAACGATCCGGTCCGCTCGAACATCCCGCCCGCTTTCTTGATCCAGAGCCAGTCGGCTCGCGACGGGATGTTGTCCTTGATCCACACCGCCAGCATCAGCACGAGCCCGATCACGAACGGAATGGCCGACCAGTTGTGCAAGGATTTCGCCGCGGTCGCGAGGGGCGTGTAGGTGTAGTGCCCGAGGATCGGGATCAACAGGTATCGCCCGAAGGTCACGGTCAGCCCCGTCAGCGCCAGCGTCAGAAAGCTGATCGCGGTGGTCCAGTGGGCGAAGCGTTCGATCGACCCGAAGCGCGGCACCCAGCGGCCCGAACGTCCGGATTCCAGCTTGATCGTCCCGCGCCACAGGTAGAAGCCGCCCAGCAATGCAATGGTCAGCAGGATGACGGTCATGGCGGTGTAGTAGAGGCCCTGGATGCGGAAGGCGCGCCATGTGCGGCCCTCGGGCTGGACAAGGACGCCCAGCTTGTCGTCCGGGATCGTGACCCGCCCCACGACCTGGTCGTCGTAGGGCTCGTAAAGCTCGACAAGGCTGCCGGGCGTGTTCTGCTCGAGGCCCGGCGAAACGGGGATGTTGATGTCCTCGCCTCCGCCGACGCCGACCTCCTCTTGCGCCAGAAGCGCCGTCGGGGCGAGCAGGAGAAGGACCAGGGGAAGAACGTAACGCATCAGACCCGCTCCCCTTCGATGGCGATTTGCGGGGTGAACGTGTCGGCCTGCTCGGCCCCGTAGGCGACCGACCAGCCCCAGGCGCCCGAGCCATAGCCGCGCCGGATCACCCGCTCGCGGTAGATCTCTCCGATGACCTCCTGATCACCGGCCATCAACGCGCGGGTCGAGCACATCTCGGCACAGAGCGGCAGCTTGCCTTCGGCCATGCGGTTGGTGCCGTAGAGGATGAACTCTTCGACGCTGTTGTCCTGCTCGGGACCGCCAGCGCAGAAGGTGCACTTGTCCATCTTGCCGCGGCCACCGAAATTCGTCGCCTGCGGATATTGCGGTGCGCCGAAGGGACAGGCGTAGAAGCAGTAGCCGCAGCCGATGCAGAGCTCTTTCGAGTGCAGGACGATTCCGTCCTCGGTCGGATAGAAGCAGTCCGTCGGACAGACCGCGGCACACGGCGGGTCCACGCAGTGCATACAGGCCATCGAGACCGAGCGTTCGCCCGGTTGGCCGTCCTGCAGCGTCACCACGCGCCGCCGGTTGATCCCCCAAGGAACTTCGTGCTCGTTCTTGCAGGCGGTGACGCAGGCATTGCATTCGATGCAGCGCTCGGAATCACAGAGAAACGTCATTTTTGCCATTTTCCGGCTCCTCAGGCTTTTTCCACGCGGCAAAGCGTTGCTTTGGTTTCCTGCATGCCCGTCACCGGATCATACCCGTAGGTCGTTATCCCGTTCGCCGGCTCGCCCAGCACGATCGGGTCTGCGCCCGCGGGATACCTGTCGCGCAGGCTCTCGCCCTGCCAGTGACCACTGAAGTGGAACGGCAGGAACACGACGCCCGGCCCGACCCGCTCGGTCACCAGCGCGCGCACCTTGGCGCGACCCTCTTCCGCGCCATAGACCCAGACGTCGTCGCCATCCTCGATCCCGAGGCGCTCTGCGTCGCCGACGTTGATCTCGGCGAACATCGACTGCTGCAACTCGGCCAGCCAGGGGTTCGACCGCGTCTCTTCTCCGCCGCCCTCGTATTCGACGAGGCGCCCCGAGGTGTAGATGAAGGGATACTGTTCCGAGACATTCGCTTCGCGCGCCGCCAACTGCACCGTCCGGTTGAGGATCGGCAGGCGGAACTCGTGCATGTCGTCGTAGTTCGGGAACTCGTCGATCAACTCGGGAGAAGGGGTGTAGACCGGCTCGCGGTGGGTGGGCACGGGGTCCGGCAGGTTCCAGGCTACCGCGCGGGCCTTGGCGTTACCGTAGGGCAGGCATCCGTGCGAGATCGCGACGCGCATGATCCCCATCGACAGGTCCGTGGCCCACGATACCTCGTCGAGATTGTCGCCGCCGATCTCTTCGATCACCGCACGCTCGGCATCGGTCAGCTCGCTGTCCCAGCCGAGCTTGCGCAGCACGGCCATCGTGAACTCGGGATAGCCGTCTTCGATGTCGGAGCCGACGGAGTAGCTGCTCTCGGCCAGAAGCGTCTCGCCGTCGCGTTCGACACCGAAGCGGGCGCGGAAGGTGCCGCCGCCCTCCATGACGTGCTTCGAGGTGTCGTAAAGGACCGGGCTGCCGGGGTGCTGCCATTCGGGATAGCCCCAGCACGGCCAGGGCAGGCCGTAATACTCGCCTTCGAGCGGCCCCTCCGTCGCCTGCATGGTGATGCGGTCGAAGGTGTGCTGGTACTTCATGTGAAGCTTCAACCGCTCGGGCGAAGCCCCTGTATATCCAGTGGAGAGACAACTGCGGTTGATCTCGCGCGTGATGTCTTCGGCCACCGGATTGATGCCGTCGACGGCGATGTGCTTGAACAGCTCGTCCGCGAAGCCGAGCTTCTGCGCCAGCAGGTACATGATCGTGTTGTCGGGCTTGGACTCGAAGATCGGATCGACGATCTTCTGTCCCCATTGGATCGACCGGTTCGAGGCGACGCGGCTTCCGTCCGTTTCGAACTGGGTGCAGGAAGGCAGGATGTAGCTGTTGTTCTGCCGCTGGCGCACGGCTGCAAAGCTCGTCGGGTGCGGATCGACGATGACCAGCAGGTCGAGCGCCTCAAGCCCCTTCAGCATGTCCGGCATCCGGCTGACGGTATTGCCGCCGTGGCCCATGACGACCATGCCCCGCGTTGGGTAGGGCTGCTCGATCTCGTCCGGTTCGGCCAGAACACCGTCGAACCAGCGGGTTGTCGGAATCCCCTTCTGCTGCATCAGGACCGTCTTTTCCTCGACGGTCATGTCGGGCAGGCCGAAGCGGTCGCGCAGGTACTCGTATTCGACGTCCCACGCCCGTGCGAAGTGGCGCCATGCCCCTTCGGCAAGACCGTAGTAGGACGGCAGCGTCGTCACATCGAGGCCCATGTCCGTTGCCCCCTGCACGTTCGTGTGGCCGCGATAGATGTTCGCGCCGCCACCCGGAACGCCGATGTTGCCCAGGGCAAGCTGCAGGATGGAGAAGGCGCGCACGTTGGCGGTGCCCACGGTCTTCTGCGTCGCGCCCATGCACCAGATCAGCGTGGCGGGGCTGTTTTCGACCATCTGCTGCGCCACGAGGCGGAGCTGGTCACCCGGCGCACCGCTGACCTTTTCGACCACCTCGGGCGTCCACTTGGCGACCTCGGCGCGAATTTCGTCCATGCCATAGACGCGCTGGGCGATGTACTCCTTGTTCTCCCACCCGTTCTCGAAGATGTGCCACAGGATGCCCCAGACCACGGGGATATCTGACCCGGGCCGGATGCGGACGTAGTTCGTGGCATGCGCGGCGGTGCGGGTGAAGCGCGGGTCGATGACGATGAACGGCGCGCGATTGCGCTCTTTCCCGCGCAGCATGTGCTGCATGGCGACGGGGTGCGCCTCGGCCGGGTTGCCGCCGATGATGACAAGGCATTTCGAGTGCTGGATGTCGTTGTACGAGTTCGTCATCGCGCCGTAGCCCCAGGTGTTGGCCACACCCGCGACGGTCGTCGAGTGGCAGATCCGCGCCTGGTGGTCGACGTTGTTCGTCCCCCAGAAAGCCGCGAACTTGCGCAGGAGATAGGCGTTCTCGTTCGAGAACTTGGCCGAGCCCAGCCAGAACACGCTGTCCGGGCCGTACTGGTCGCGGATCGACAGAAGCTTGTCGCCGACCTCTTCGATCGCCTGTTCCCAACTGATCCGGGTCCACTCGCCATCGACCAGCTTCAGCGGGTACTTCACCCGCCGCTCGCCCTTCACCAGCTCGCGCACCGAGGCGCCCTTGGCGCAATGCGTGCCCTGGCTGATGGGGCTTTCCCAGCCCGGCTCCTGCTGGACCCACACTCCGTTCTGGACTTCGGCCACGACCGTGCACCCGACCGAGCAGTGCGTGCAGACATTCTTGCGCAGCTCGCGCGGCTCGTCGGCAATCAGCGGGCCGGCTTCGGCCTTGCCGACGAACTCGCCTCCAAGTGTCCCGAGGCCGGCCAGGCCACCGGCCGCAAGGCCCGAATTGCGCAGGAAGGATCGGCGGCTGACCCCCGCGGGGCTTTCAGGCACCAGTGAAGCGGAAAGGCTGGAACGGTTGCCCCGCTTGGCGGTCTTGCGCTTCGTCAGCATCGCGTGTCCCCTCAGAGGCGGTTCAGGAAGTAGAAGCGCTCGATATGCGGCGTGAGCCGGTAGCGCCCCTTGATCTGTTCCGCGGGTGCTTCAGGCTCGGCATTGGCGGTAAGAGCCACGGCAGAGACGCCGACGGCACCCCCTGCCCCGGCCAGCAACAGACGCCGACGCGTCGGATCGACGTCAGAGGTCGTTTTCGGAGGCTTCGGGCGATGATCTGCCATTTTGCGGTCTCCCCTTGTCATTGTTCTGGCCGGCGATCAGTCGACCAGCGCGAATGCGTTATCCTCGATCTCCATCAGCAACCCCCCAAGGGTGCCGACAGGACGGTAGAAGACCGCCGACTTTGCCTCCGTCAGGTCTCGGAAGAAATCCGGCGCCCAGCTCTTGAGACGACGCCTGAAGAAGTCGTGTTGTTCCTGCACCTGCGCAGGTTTTCCGAAACGGCCGTCGATCAGGCCCGCCATCGTCTCGAGCAGCGCAGCGATGTGGTCCTCGGGCTCGACTACGTCGGCGCTGCGCGCGACGCCGAGGCGCGCCATGTCGGCACGCACCTCAACCAGCGGACGGTCCTGCAGAAAACCCGTCAGATAGAACGAGGCGTAGGGCACGAGTTCGCCGCGGTTGAGCCCTATGAAAATGCGGTTGTACTCGCGTTCGGCCTGCCGGGGATCCGTGTCGGCGGCGGCCTGCGCCAGTTCGCCCAGCGCCTGCCCCCACGGTGTCGGATCGCCTCGAACCGACGACAGCTGCCGGAGCAGCGCGGCAGAGGGCGGCCGGATCAACAGGTGCGCGAGAAGGCCATAGCCTTGGGCGCGCGACGCATCGACGTCGTCAACCGTCATGCTGATCCTCCCGTGACTTGTAACGCAGGTCCACCGATAGATGTCATACCTAAGACAGTCGCGCGCGAAGGAAACCGCGACGCGGCACGCGCGTTGGTTTCGGACCGGATTGGAGATTCGTCATGTCACATTACCCCGCCATCGTTCTGTCCGCGCTGCTTGCCACGGCCACTTTCGGCACGACCGGCGCAATGGCGCAGGACGCGGCGAGGGTGATCCAGGAGTCCGAGGTCGAGGGCGATCCGACCGGCAACGGCCCCGACTGGCCCGCGGGACTCGAGGACTGGGACAGTTCGCCCCGCGACGTCGAGGGCGATCCCGACGAGGCGGAGGAACGTGGTCTGCTCTCGCCCGACGTGACCGAGCACAGCGCCGAGGGCCCGACGGAGCAAGGCACGCGAACGACCGAAACGCTTGAGGAAGAGGACGACGAGTCGCTCTACTTCCTGCTCTCGCGGGTCCGAACGAACCCGCCGGGCCTTGACGGGACTCCGATCCCCCGCCCGAACCCGCTGGCGAGCGAGCCGGCGAAGGAGATGGTTCCGGCGCAGCCCGAGGATGTCTCGCTCTTCCGCGACGACTACATCGAATGAATCACCCCTCGGGCTTGTGCTTGGCGAAGTCCTTGGCGGTCAGCGGCATGGGGCGCGCGGGTCCGGCATAGGGATCGAATTTGCTTTCGGAATGGGCGATGACCCGGCAATCGGCGCACATCCTCACACGGTCGATCGTGTTGCGGCCCGCATCGGCGTACATCCAGTGCTTCTCGGTCAGCTTCTCGACCATCCGTTCGACCACGGACTGAATCCCGAAGGCCGTGCCGCAGCGGATGCATTCCGCCGGCTGTTCCTCCATCAGCACCACCGGCTCGCCCGTGCGGCGGGTGAAATCGAACCGCGGGACCAGCGTGATCGCATCTTCGGGGCAGGTCTGGGCACAAAGACTGCATTGCACGCAGGCGTCCTCTGAGAAGGACAGCCGCGGGTGATCGTTTGCATCAAAGAGCGCGCCGTTCGGGCAGACGTTGTAGCATGAGAAACACATCGTGCAGCTGTCGGAATCGACGATGATCGCGCCGAAGGGAGCGCCCTGCGGCAGGGCCACCGCGTCCACCGGCGCGGGTGCGGCGGCGTGAAGCTGGCGCAGGCTCGACTGCATGAGCGCACGCTTGTCGCGGACCGGCAGCACGGATTGCGGCTGCCCAGCCCCCGCCCGCGGGGCCAGCGCATAAAGCGTGTCGCCCAGCGCGTCGGCATCGTCGGTGGCAAGGATCGCGCAGCGCCCGGCCCCGAACCCGAGACCGTCGACGAGGCTCTCGGTCATCCCGAGCACCCCTTCCAGCGCCGCCAGATCCTCTTGCGGCCGGGCGGGCGTCAGCACGCGCACTTCCGACGCGCCACCAGCCATGGCGGCAGCGAAGAATTCGATCCCGAGCTGCGTGACCTCGGACACCTCGAACGGGATCACCCGCGCCGGCAATCCGTCCCCCAGCCGCGCAAGAAGGTCGATCAACATACCGCCGTGCTTCGGGTCGTGGACCAGCAGCACCGGATCGCTCCCGCCGGCCTCGCGATACGTCGACAGCAGGGTCCAAAGCCGCTCGAGCGTCACGTCCGGCCCCGGATGGTCGTAGGTTGCGGCCCCGGTCGGGCAGACCGCGCTGCAATTGCCGCAGCCAGCGCAGATATACGGATCGATCGCCACGTGGTCGCCGTTGGGCGTGATCGCGCCCGTCGGGCAGACGTCGAGGCAGCGCGTGCACCCGGTCTTGCGATTGCGCGAATGGGCACAGAGGTCGGCCTTGAAGTCGATGTAGCGCGGCTTGTCGAACTCGCCGACCAGCTCGCCCGCCTCGAGCACCGCCTCAAGGATCGCGGTGGGATTCCCCGGATCGACCCGCAGGTAGCCGTCGCGCTTGTGTCCGGCCGGAAATAGCGGCGTGCCGCCCGATACGTCGAGGATCACGTCGCATTGAGACACGGCCCCGTCGCGAGCAGTGCCAAAGCGCAGCCGATCGCGCGAGGAGGGGTGAGGTGCGGCAAAGTCATCCACGGTGACCTCGAAGGCACCCAGATGCCCCTTCGCGTTGCGGATCGTGCCGCGCAGCACCGGGAACTCGATGTTCCGCGGCGGCAGCACGTCACCCGGCTCGCTCAGCAGCACGGTGATGTCGAGCTTGTCGGCCAGTCGGGACGCCGCCTCGATCGCGCGCTCGTCCCGGCCGTAGATCAGCGCGACGCCCTCGGACTTCAGCGCAACGCTCGGACCCGGCCGGGGGCGCATCGCCCCTTCGGCCAGAAGGGCGGCGACCTTGGGACCCGCCTGGTCCGCCTCCTTCGACCACCCTGCCCGTTCGCGGATGTTGACAAGGGTCATGTCAACCTCGTCATCGCGCGCGTCCAGCGCCTCCTGGAAGATCGTGCCTTCCTGCGTGCACGCCACCATCAGCCGCTCGCCCGGCTCGAGCGCGTCGAAGCGCGAGAGCTCCGTGCGGCAAAGCTGGTGTGCGACGTCCGGGCGTTCGGCCCCGAACACGCGCGCCAGGGCCTGCCCGTCGAGCGGCATCGTGCCCTCGCAGCTGCAGATGACGCAGGTGCACCCTCCGATCTTCATTCGCCTCTCCAATCCGGTTTGCCGTGCCCCGTCCCCGGGGTATGATGGCCGCCATGACCGCAGCCCGGAACCGCCGCAGCGGTCCGGTGTTGCGGCATGGATGTTCTCTTGTCGGTGACGGAAGTGACTGAACTACTCCTGCCTCCCGCGTTCGAACCCGTCTTCGTCCGGACCGATCCGTTCGCAGCCGCGGTGAGAGACGTAGAGGGAGAACTGGATCAGGGCAATTTCTTTTGGTCCGAGTCCTCTTCGCTCTTCGACGCCGCGCTCGTCCTGGCCCCGGAATTCCCGGTGCCCCGCATGTGGCCCGCGCGTTGTGCCACAATGCTCGCCGTGGCCGAAGCGCTCGGGGCGCTGGGGCCGCCGACCGTCGAGGTCACGTTCTCGTGGCCCGACAGGATCATGGTGAATGGAGCGACCGTGGGAGGCGTGCGCTTGGCCCTGCCGCGGGACGCGGAACCGGAGGCGGTGCCGGACTGGCTGGTGATCGGCCTGACCCTGCGGCTGCGATACCCGGCGGGAACGGCACCGGGCCTGTGGCCCGATCAGACGGCATTGACCGAAGAGGGTTTCGAGGACGCGACGCCCAGGGAGCTGGCCGAGGCCTTCGGGCGCAGCCTGCTCTACTGGCTTCACCAATGGACCGAGGTTGGGCCCGAACGGGTGGCGACACACTGGCTCGCCTATCTCGATCCCGCCGGGACAACGAAGAGCAGCCTCGACCTTGCGACCGGGGATTTGCTACGGTCGGCCTTGGATGGGAACGCTGTTCGTGATCCTCTGCCGCCCGCCGGCGACCCGCCCGGCTGGTCCCTGGACCCTATTGAGGAGACCGCCCGATGATCAAGGACTGGATCCTCGTGGGGGTGGAGGTCGAGCGGCGCCCGGCAAAGAGCAAGTGGCTCGACCACGTGTGGCGCCCGACGGCGCTGCGGCTGCCGGCGCTTGGCCTCGAACCGTGGACGGTGCTTTCGGATGAGCCGGAGAGGTCGCTTTACTACGCGGGCTCGGCCGAGCTTGCGATCCACTCTGCCGATACCAAGGTCTACAAAGACAATGTCGAGGCCGCGGCGCCGTCGGTCTACGCCGTCCTGCGGCGCGCGCCGGGGCCGATCGGCTTCACGCTCTACTGCGTGACCGTCGACCCCACCGAGGCACACGCCCATGCCGATGTGGGCGAGGACCTGGTCGAAGCGCTGCCGATGCCGAAGCCCATCCATGTCTGGCTGTCCCGCTTTGTCGCGCAGCACCACGTCGAGCGGCAGGAGTACAAGCGTAAGCGGGGCAAGAGGACGCCAGATCCGGTCCGCACGGGGAAAGGGATCATCCAGTGAGCGACAAGACCGAGAGCTTCGTCCACCGCTGGTCCCGCCGGGCCCAGCAGGCGCGGCACGAAGAGGCCGCCGAACCGGCGCCACCGGCAGAGCTGCCCGAGGTCGAGCCTGCCCCGCCCCCCGAGCAGCAACAGGACCTGCCCGACATCGAGACGCTGGACGGCACCTCGGACTACACCGCCTTTCTGGGCGCGAACGTGCCGAAGGCCCTGCGTGCGGCGGCGCTTCGCAAAGCCTGGACGAGCGACCCCTCCATCGCGGCGCACCGGCCGCTGGTTGAGTATGACTGGGACTGCAATGCGCCGGGCTACGGGCGGCTGAAGCCGAACGCCCTGAGCGGCAAGCTGACGCGCGACCTGCTCCGCCACTTCCAGCCAAAGGGAGAGGCCCCGGACGAGCCGTCTCCGGTGGTCCGGATTGCCGAAGCCGAGGCGCCGCCGGAGGTGCATGTTGCCGAAGCCGAGGCGCCGCCCGCACCCGCGACGATCGAGGATGCGCCCGAGCCGCCCCCGCAGGCACAAGAGGAAGAGGACAGGCAGGACGTCGACGCCGCAGATGCGCCCGAAATGCCCGCCGAGCACTCCCGCCCCCGGCACGGCGGCGCCCGCCCCGCCTAGGCACGGCGGCGGACAGCCTGGGCTCAGGAACACAGGAACTGGAACAGATGACGGGCGACACCGCGCCCGCGATGGGTGCTTTCGAACGGCGGCTCAGCCTTTGGGTCGCGCTGGCGATGGTGGCGGGGATCGCAATCGGCGAAATTGCCCCCAGCCTCGTCGAGGCCGTCGCCGCGGCAGAGGTCGCGCAGATCAACCTCGTCGTTGCGGTGCTCGTCTGGGCGATGGTCTACCCGATGATGGTCGGAGTCGATTTCGGCGCGGTCGCGGGGGTGGCGAAGCAGCCGAAGGGTCTCTTCGTCACGCTGGCGGTCAACTGGCTGATCAAGCCCTTCACTATGGCGCGCTCGCCGTGCTGTTCTTCGAGGGCATTCTTCGCGCCCTTCATCGCGCCCGAGGACGCGACGCAGTACATCGCTGGCCTGATCCTGCTCGGGGCAGCACCCTGCACTGCGATGGTATTCGTGTGGTCCCAACTGACCCGCGGGGACGAAATCTATACGCTGGTCCAGGTCTCGGTGAACGACCTCATCATGGTCGTGGCCTTTGCGCCCATCGTGGCGTTCCTTCTGGGCGTGACCGAGATCGCGGTGCCGTGGCAGACGCTGGTGCTTGCGACGATCCTCTACGTCGCCCTGCCCCTTGCCGCGGCATGCTCACTCGGCGGATGCTCGGCTCCGAGCCGGATATCGACGCTTTCGCCGCAAGGGTGAAGCCGGCCTCGATCGTCGGCCTGATCGCCACCGTCGCGATCCTGTTCGGCCTGCAGGGCAGCGTGATCCTGAACAGGCCGCTGAGGATCGTGCTGATCGCCGTCCCGATCCTGATCCAGGGCTACGGAATCTTCACTGTGGCCTACGGCGCGGCGTGGTGGCTGCGCGTTCCGCACCGGATCGCGGCACCCTGCGCGCTGATCGGCACGTCGAACTTCTTTGAACTTGCCGTCGCGGTCGCGATCAGCCTCTTCGGCCTGAATTCGGGCGCGGCGCTGGCTACCGTCGTCAGCGTCCTGGTCGAGGTGCCGGTCATGCTGTCGCTCGTCGCCTTCGCAAACCGCACACGCACAAGCTTTTCGCAAGCCTGAGCGCCGCCGCGTGCCCCCGGCGGTTGCGCTTTTGGAGGCCACGGTTTAAGCGGCGGGCGATCGTCTGGACCCGGGTGCGATCCCCGGGTGGCTCTCCCGGCCGCCGATCCGCCGGGGCAACCGTCATAACCTGATAAGCTGACCGGTTCGGCCTTGCTGCCGGCCCGGACAGGAACGGGATCATCACAAAATGAACTTCGATACCTACCGACGCCAGTGGTTCGGTAACATTCGCGGCGACCTGCTTTCGGGCCTTGTCGTGGCGCTCGCCCTCATTCCCGAGGCCATCGCCTTTTCGATCATCGCTGGCGCGGACCCCAAAGTCGGGCTTTACGCCTCCTTCTCGATTGCCGTCATCATCGCCTTCACCGGGGGCCGACCCGGCATGATCTCGGCCGCGACGGCTGCGACGGCCGTCCTGATGGTCACGCTGGTGGCCGATCACGGGCTGGAGTACCTGTTCGCGGCCACGGTGCTTGCGGGCCTCTTGCAGATCGGCGCCGGTTTTCTGAAGCTCGGCAACCTGATGCGCTTCGTCTCGCGCTCGGTGATGACGGGCTTCGTCAATGCGCTCGCGATCCTGATCTTCATGGCGCAGATCCCCGAACTCGTCGACGTGCCCTGGCTGACCTATCCGCTGGTCGCAGCCGGCCTCGCGATCATCTACCTCTTTCCCTACGTCACACGGGCCGTTCCCTCGCCCCTCGTCACCATCCTGGTGCTGACGGCACTGGTGCTCGTCATGGGCTGGGACGTGCGCACCGTGGGCGACATGGGCGATCTGCCCGACACGCTGCCGGTCTTCCTGATCCCCGACATCCCGCTCAACTTCGAGACGCTGGCGATCATCCTGCCCTACTCTGCCGCCATCGCGATCGTCGGCCTGCTCGAAAGCCTGATGACGGCGAACATCGTGGACGACCTGACCGACACGCCGTCGGACCGGAACCAGGAATGCGTCGGACAGGGCATCGCCAACACGGCGACCGGCTTCATCGGCGGCATGGCCGGCTGCGCCATGATCGGCCAGTCGATCATCAACGTGAAATCCGGTGGCCGCGGGCGACTTTCGGCCTTCACGGCGGGCGTCGTCCTGCTGTTCCTCGTGGTCGCGCTCGGTGATCTCGTGGCACGGATCCCGATGCCGGCGCTGGTCGCGATCATGATCATGGTCTCGATCGGCACTTTCTCATGGTCGTCGATCAAGGATCTCAGGACACACCCGCGGTCGTCCTCTGTCGTGATGCTCGCGACGGTGGCGGTGGTCGTCTACACGCACAACCTCGCCATCGGCGTGCTCGTCGGGGTCCTGCTGTCGGGGCTCTTCTTCGCGGCCAAGATCTCGCAACTCTTCGGAGTCACCTCGTCCCTGTCCGAAGACGGGCGCGTGCGCACTTATAATGTCGAGGGGCAACTCTTCTTCGCCTCGTCCGAAGACTTCATGGCGGCGTTCGACTTCAAGGAGGCGGCCGACAAGGTGGTCATCGACGTCAGCCGCGCGCATATCTGGGACATCTCGTCCGTTGCCGCGCTAGACATGGCCGTGCTGAAGTTCCGGCGCGACGGCTCCGAGGTCGAGATCGTCGGCATGAACGAGGCGTCCGAGACCATGGTCGACAAGCTTGCGGTGCACGACAAGCCGGGCGCGATAGACAAGCTGGCAGCCCACTGAGCGGAGGAGAGAGACCATGACCGACAAGATCATCGCGCTGGTGGACGGCTCCACCTATTCGAAAAGCGTCTGCGACCATGCCGCCTGGATCGCCGGCCGCGCCGAGTGGGAGGTCGAGCTGATGCACGTGCTCGGCCGCCGCGAGGGCGGCGCGGGTTCGGACCTGTCGGGCGCCATCGCGCTTGGCGCGCGCAGCGCCCTGCTGAAGGAGCTGTCGAACCTCGACGAACAGCGGTCGAAGCTCACCGTCACCCGCGGGCGTGCAATTCTAGAGGATGCAAAGGCGTTGCTGGACGAGGCCGGCGTCCGCGCGACCGAGCACCTGCGCCACGGCGACCTCGTCGAGGCGATGACAGAGCGCGAGGCCACGGCCGAGATGGTCCTCGTCGGCAAGCGTGGCGAGGCGGCGGACTTCGCCAAGGGGCACCTCGGCTCGAATCTCGAACGGGTGATGCGGGCGGGGCGCAAGCCGCTCTTCGTAGCCTCCCGCGCGTTCCGGCCGATCGAACGGGTGCTCATCGCCTATGACGGCAGCGCCAGCGCGATGCGGGCGTTGAAATACGTGGCACAAAGCCCCCTCTATGCCGGGCTCGCCGTCAAGGTCGTCACCGTCGGCAGCGACAGCGATCGCGCGCGAAAGGGGCTGGCGGACGCGAAGGCGATGCTGTCCGGCCCGGGCGTCGAGGCTCAGACCGAGCTTCTCTCCGGCCAGCCGGAAGAGGTGCTTGGCAAGCTGGTCGAGGATGCGGGCTTCGATCACCTCGTGATGGGCGCCTCGGGCCATTCGCGCCTGCGCGCGCTTTTCGTCGGCTCGACCAGCCTCGAGATGATCCGGACCTGCAAGGTGCCGGTCCTTCTCGTCAGGTAAGATGCCCCTCGTGGCGCGCCCTGACGCGGCACGGGGTTTCCTTCAGAGCGTTCGCACGAGGCGCAATGCATCGTAGATCGCGGCGTGCGTGTTGCGGGCCGCAACTGCGTCGCCGATCCGGAACAGCTTGTATCGCCCCTCAGGGTTGCTTTCGACCGTCTGCGGGCGGCCGGCGACGAGCGCCTCGTGATCCACCGCCCCACCGTTGCGCGAGCCCGGCTTCAGCTCGAAATACACGTCGTCGAGGGGCCGCGTGCCGTGGTTCACCACCACCTGGTCCACTTCGCGGTCGCGCTTGAACGGGCCGTAATCGCTGCCGAGCGTGGCCAGCAGCATGTTCCCCTTGCGGCGCACCGCGTCGACCCGCCATGTCGGCGTGAAGACCGCGCCCCTGGCTTGCAGGATCCGCAGCGACGGCGTCAGCGACATCGCCATGACCTCGGAGACGATGTTGCGGTCGCGGGTCACGATCTCGACCTCGGCGCCGCTCTCGACGATCTTCTCGGCCGCCTGCAGCGCCGGATAGTCGCCCGCGTCGTCGTAGATCAACACGTTCCGGCCCGGCGCAACGTCGCCCGACAGGATGTCCCAGGCCGAGACGACAAAATCGTTCCCTTCATGCAGGATCTCGACATGGGGCAAACCGCCCGTGGCGACGATCACCACGTCCGGCGCGTCGGCCATGACGTCAGCCCCGTCTACCAAGCTGGTGTAGTGAAAGCGTACGCCCTGCCGCTCGCACTCGGCCACCCGCCAGTCGATGATCTGCATCATCTCGCGCCGCCGCTCGGTCTGCGCGGTCAGGCGGATCTGGCCGCCGGGATGGGAGGCGGCTTCGTGCACGGTTACGTCGTGGCCCCGGAGCGAAGCCACCCGCGCCGCCTCGAGCCCCGCGGGTCCCGCGCCGATCACGATGATCTTCTGCACCGTCGTAGCCTTGGCTATGGTGTGCGGCTGCTCAATCTCGCGCCCGGTCGAGGGGTTGTGGACGCACAGGGCCATGCCCCCCTGGTAGATCCGGTCAAGGCAGTAGTTGGCACCGACGCAGGGGCGGATGCGCTCTTCCTCGCTGCGCAGGATCTTTGCGACGATGTGCGGGTCGGCCATGTGCGCACGGGTCATCCCGACGAGGTCCAGCTTGCTACTGGCGATGGCATGGCGAGCGGTCGCCACGTCCTGGATCTTGGCCGCGTGGAAGGTGGGAAACTCGGTCGTCTTGCGGATCTCGCCCGCGAAATCGAGATGCGGGGCGCTCGCCATCCCCTGCACCGGGATCACGTCGGTCAGGCCTGCATCGGTATCGATATGACCCTTCACGACGTTCAGGAAATCGACGAGGCCGCTGTCCTTCAGCCGCCGCGAGATCTCGAGCCCATCGGCGTTCGTCAGCCCGCCCGGCAGATCCTCGTCCCCGGTGTAGCGCACGCCCACGATGAAGTCGGGCCCGCAGGCGTTGCGGATCGCCTGCAACGTTTCGAACGTAAAGCGCAGCCGATTGTCGAGGCTCTCGCCCCCGTAGGGCGCGTCCAGCTCGTTCGTCAGCGGCGACCAGAACTGGTCCATGAGGTGCCCGTAGGCCTGGATCTCGATCCCGTCGAGGCCGGCCTCCTTCATCCGCTGCGCGGCAGAGGCATAATCGGCAATCAGGCGCGCGATATCCCAATCCTCGGCCTTCTTCGGGAAAGCCTTGTGCGAGGCTTCGCGCTCGTGCCCCGCAGAGACCACGGGCAGCCAGTCGCCCTTGTCCCACCGCGTCCGACGCCCGAGGTGCGTCAGCTGGATCATCACTGCGCAGCCCTCGTCGTGACACGCGTCCACGAGTTGCCGCATCCAGCCGACGACCTCGTCCTTCCAGGCGAGGATGTTGTTGAACACCGGGGGACTATCGCGCGAGACGCTGGCCGACCCGGCCGTCATCGTCAGTCCGATCCCTGCACGCGCCCTTTCGACATGGTAGGCCCGGTAGCGGTCCTTGGGCATGCCGTCCTCGGGATAGGCGGGTTCGTGCGCCGAGATCATCAGCCGGTTCTTCAGCGTCAGGTGCTTCAGCTTGTAGGGCTGCAGAAGCGGATCGTTCGTTTTGGCGGGCTCTGCGCTGGCTGGCATCGATTGTCACCTTTCCTTCGGGCGCTGGGGCAGCAGCCTCAGGTTTATGCGCGCACCGTTCAAGCGTCCACGTGGCCCGCTTCGGGGGCGGCGGAGATTTCGCACCTGCCCCGAGGCGCGAACGCCCCGACAGTCATTCTCGCATCTTGCCCGTGGCGGGACGCACGTTCGTGAAAGGCTTGAGCGGCGGAAAGAGCTTCCCTGACTGTTCCTCGCCACTGGCCGGGGCGGAATTTCTGTTCCAGATATCGCCACGAACCGCACACACGGAGGCACCCCATGTTCCGCAGCTTCGCGCTTGCCGCGACCGTCACCCTTGGCACCCTCGGCACCGCCGGAGGGGTCCACGCGCAGGAGACGGAACTCCTGAACGTGTCCTATGACATCGCCCGCGAGCTCTATGCCGCGATCAACCCCGCCTTCATCGAGCAGTGGGATGGCGAGGGCGAGCTGACGATCAACCAGAGCCACGCCGGCTCGTCCAAGCAGGCGCGCGCGATCCTTCAGGGCCTCCAGGCGGACCTCGTGACCTTCAATCAGGTGCTCGACGTCGAAATCCTGGCCGATGCCGGGTTCGTCGCCGAGGATTGGCAGCAGCAGTTCCCCAACAACGCGTCGCCATACTATTCGCTGCCCGCCTTCATGGTCCGCGAGGGCAATCCCAAGGACATCGACGGCTGGGATGACCTCGTGCGCGAGGATGTCAGCGTGATCTTCCCGAACCCCAAGACCAGCGGCAACGGGCGCTACACCTACCTGGCCGCCTGGGCCTGGGCGATGGAAGAGTTCGACGGCGATGAAGAGCGGGTCCGGGAATACATGGCCGACCTTCTGGGCAACGTTGAGGTCTTCGACACCGGCGGCCGCGGCGCCACCACGACCTTCACCGAGCGCAATATCGGCGACGTCCTCGTGACCTTCGAGGCCGAGGTGCTGAACATCGCCGGCCAGACCGAGGGCTACGAGACGGTCGTACCCGACCAGTCCCTGCTGGCCGAGTTCCCGGTCGCCGTGGTCGAGCGTGTGGCCGAAAGCCGTGGCACCGAAGAGGTTGCCCGCGACTACCTCAACTTCCTCTACACGACCGAGGGGCAGGAAATCCTCGCCTCGTTCAACAACCGCGTCCATGACGAGGCCGTGGTCGAGGCCAACGCAGACCGCTTCCCCGAGGTCGAGCTGTTCACCGTGGAAGACAAGTTTGGCTCCTGGGCCGAGGCGCAGGAAACGCATTTCGGCTCGGGCGGGACGCTGGACCAATTGCTGCGTCAGTGATCTAGACGCCATCGCGACAGGCCGCCGCGTCCCATCGCCGGGGCGCGGCGGTCGTCCGTCCTTCCACGCCCGGAGCCGCCCGCCGCCATGCCGATCCTGCAGACCCCGATGGATGCCATCCGGCGCCGCCGCCGGTCCCCCCTTCCGGGGCTGGGGCTGACGCTGGGCGTGACGGTGACGTTCGTCACGCTGATCATCCTGCTGCCGCTGTCGGGGCTGGCATGGCAGTTCGCGCAACTGGGATGGTCGGACTACATCTTCGTCATGTCCGACCCGCGCACGCTGGCCTCGCTGCGGGTGACGATCACCGCGGCCCTGCTGGCGACGATCGCGAACGGCATCTTCGGCCTGCTGCTGGCCTGGGTGCTGGTGCGCTATCGCTTCCCCGGCCGGGCGGCGCTGGACGCGCTGGTGGACCTCCCCTTTGCGCTGCCAACCTCGGTCGCGGGCATCGCGCTGGTGGCGGTCTATGCGCAGGACGGCTGGATCGGCGGGTTGATCGAGCCCTTGGGTTGGCAGATCGCCTATACCTGGTGGGGGATCGTGATCGCGATGACCTTCACCTCGGTCCCCTTCGCCGTGCGCGCCATCCAGCCGCTGATCGAAGAACTCGACCGCCGGGAAGAAGACGCCGCCACCACCCTTGGCGCCTCGCGCTGGCAGACGTTTCGCTCGATCACCCTGCCCCAGCTTTCACCCGGTATCCTCACGGGAACCGGCCTCAGCTTCGTGCGCAGCTTGGGCGAGTTCGGCGCAGTCATCTTCATCGCCGGCAACCTGCCCTACGAGACCGAGATCGCCTCGTTGCTGATCGTGATCCGCCTGGACGAGTTCGACTATCCCGCCGCCTCGGCCATTGCCGGCACCATGCTGGCGATCTCGCTGATCGTGCTGGTGGTCATCAACATCCTGCAGACGCGGCTCTACCGCAAGCTGGAGGGCGCCGCATGAGACGCCCCATCCTGATCGGCCTCGCCATCCTCTTCGCAGCCGTCGTCATCGTCCTGCCCGTCGCCGCGATCTTCACCCGCGCCTTCGCCGAAGGCCTGTCGGTCTGGGCCGCTGCCGTGACCGAGCCCGAGACCGTCGCCGCCATCCGCCTGACGATCCTCACGGCACTGATCGTGCTGCCGGTGAACATCGTCTTCGGCCTCTGCGCCGCATGGGCCATCGCGCGCTACCGCTTTCCCGGCCGCCGCGCGCTCTTGGTGCTGATCGAGGTGCCCTTCGCCATCTCGCCCATCGTCGCGGGCCTGTGCTTCCTGCTGATCTACGGCGCCTACGGCCCCGTCGGCGCGGCGCTGCAGCCCTATGGCATCCAGCTGATGTTCAACCTGATCGGCATCGTGCTGGTGTCGCTCTTCGTGACCTGCCCCTTCGTGGTGCGCGAGGTGCTGCCCGTTCTGTCCGTCACCGGCGAGGACGAGGAGCGCGCGGCGCTGACCCTTGGCGCCAACGGCTGGCAGATCTTCCGCCTCGTGACTTTCCCGAACGTCACCTGGGCGCTGGTCTATGGCGCGATCCTGGCCACCGCCCGCGCCATCGGCGAGTTCGGCGCGGTCAGCGTCGTGTCGGGCGCGATCCGGGGGCAGACCATGACCCTGCCCTTGCAGATCGAGCTGCTCTACAACGACTACAACACGACCGGCGCCTTCGCGGCGGCGACCGTGCTGGCGCTTCTGGCCCTGCTGACGCTGGTGCTGCGCGCCCTCATCTCCTATTTCCACCCCGCGCGGGGAGCAACGCCATGAGTCTCGAGATCGACCGGATCACCAAGTCCTTCGACGGCGATGCTGCCGTCCTGAACGAGGTCTCGCTGACCGTGAAGGACGGCGAGTTCATTGCCCTCCTCGGCCCGTCGGGATCTGGAAAGACGACGCTGCTGAACCTGATCGCGGGGCTGACGAAACCCGACGGCGGGGCCATGCACCTCGACGGCGACGACATCACCAACCGCCCCGCCGGCGCGCGCCGCTTTGGCATGGTGTTCCAGAGCTATGCCTTGTTCCGGCACATGACCGTCGCCGACAATATCGGCTTCGGCCTGCGTGTCCTGAAGGGAAAGGACCGCCCGTCCAGGGCAACCCGCCGCACCCGCGTGGCCGAACTGCTCGACCTGATCGAAATGAAGGACCTGGGCGACCGCTACCCGGCGCAGCTCTCCGGCGGTCAGCAGCAGCGTGTCGCGATGGCGCGCGCGCTCGCGATCTCGCCGCGGCTGTTGCTGCTGGACGAGCCGTTTTCGGCCCTTGATGCGCAGGTCAGGCGCAACCTGCGTGGCTCGGTCCGCGAGTTGCAGCAGAAGGTCGGCGTGACGGCGATCCTCGTCACCCACGATCAGGCCGAGGCGTTCGAAATCGCCGACCGGATCGCCGTGATGAATAACGGCCGGATCGAACAGGTCGGCACCCCAGCCGACCTAGCCGAGCGTCCCGCCAGCGATTTCGTGAGGCAGTTCATCAGCGCCGGCTGACCCGGAGCTGGTCCTGCGTCAACGGAATGTAAACCCTCTCAGGCAAAGGTGCGCGGACCCTCCCCGACAACGAGGCTTGCGTGGCTTTCCGTACCTGCTCTTTCGCCCTGCTCACGATCCTGTCGCTTTCCGTCGCCGAAGGCGCGCGGGCGCAGGGCTATTCGTTGCTGACCGGGCGGGGCCTCGCCTCGTCCCGCATGCAGGCGCCGACCGGCGGGTTTCTCGGGGCAAGGCAGCCGCTGATCCAGGCGCGGACCGAGGTGCCGGATATCGACGAGGGCTCGGTCGGGGCGCAAAGCCTGTTCCTGGGCCAATCGGGCTACGGATTCTTCGCACCCTTGCCCGAACGGGACCAGTCGGGGCGCCAGTTCCAGCGACCGCACGTCCCGCTCTCGGGCGGTGATCCGCAGGCCGCAATGGTCCGTCACCTCATCGCGCAGGCCGAAGCCGGGCGAGACGGGTATGACGCGGTCCAGCACGGCGCCCGCCGCAAGACTCCGCGCCCGCCGACGCAGATGACCCTGGGCGAGATCTTTGCCTGGATCGACGCAACGCCCGGCCAGCCCCACGCCATCGGTCGCTATCAGTTCATCCCGTCGACTTTGGCGCGGCTCGTCACGATCCTCGACTCCGGTCCTGACGAGCTGTTCTCGCCCGAGCTACAGGACAGGCTTGCTGATATCCTGCTTCAGGACGCGGGCTATGACGCCTTCCGCGCCAACGAGATCGGACAGACCGCTTTCATGAACAACCTTGCCCGTATCTGGGCGGGTCTGCCGACATCGTCGGGCCGGTCGCACTACCACGGCTACGCCGGCAACGCGGCCACCATGTCCTGGGCGAGCTTCGAAGAAGAGATGTCCCGGATCTTCCAAGGCTGACAGGATCTTTCGGCGTTCCCGATCCTATTCCTGCGGTTTAGATCAAGTGCCGGAAACCGGGCAAAAGGCCGTCGCCTTGCGCGGCACGCCCGATCGACGTCTGAGAATCCTATTAAGATTGCACAGCCACTGTGGAACCCCGGCCCGGCAGGCGGCGAGCCGAGGCCGTCACAAAACGCGTTCTTTCCTCAAGGTCGCCGTTCCAGCTGCGCCCGGAAGTCATCTCCCATCGAGAGATGACGTGGCACAAGACCGGCTGAGGGCGCGTGGCAAGTGCGCCTCCGGGGTCTTTCCCGGAGGCGCAGCCTGTGTTGTTACTCGGCGGCTTTGGCCTGACGAGGGAAGCCCGACAGGACTTCCTCGGCCGTGGCCTGGTGATTCTTGACCGAGCTGGTCCACTGGCCCCAGGGCTCTGCATCGGTCGTGTCGCCGTTGCTGCCGAGCGACTGCATCCTGCGCTGGTCCTCTTCGGTCAGGACCTGCTTCGGCAGCGGACCGAGATTGGCGACGTCGGCGGCGCTGATGCCGATCATCTCGCCCACGCGGTTGCCGTAGTCGTCGTGGACCATGAGGAAGTGCCAGATCATCCGCTCTTGCACGTCACGTTCGCAGTCGCCCAGCATGGTGCCCATGTTGTTGACCAGGTCGTCACGCTCCCACTCCATCATGGTGCAGTAGCGGGCGCGGGCCTGAACGTAATCGTTGCGACGCTCGATCACGCTACGGGTCAGCTGGCCACGGATCTCGGGCGAGTTGTTGTTCTCTTCCCGCGGCGCCTCTTGCAGACCGTTATGCAGCGACGGCTCGTAGTTCACGTGCGGGTTCTGCCCTTCGGCGGTCTCGCGGTAGAACGACATCTGGCCGCCGGACTGGTTGGTGGCCACGCGGGCCTCCTTGGCCTGGTTCACCGGCAGTTGCAGGTAGTTCGGGCCGACGCGGTAACGCTGCGTGTCCGAATACGAGAACGTCCGGCCGACCAGCATCTTATCGTCCGAGAAATCGAGACCGTCGACAAGCACGCCCGTGCCCATGGCGATCTGCTCGTTCTCGTTGAAGAAGTCCTCGACGTTGCGGTTCAGCGTCATGGTGCCGACGTGGCGCAGCGGGAACTGGTTCTCGGGCCAGATCTTGGTATCGTCGAGCGGATCCCAGTCGAGCTCGGGGTGCTCGTGATCCTCCATGACCTGGACGTACATGTCCCACTTGGGGAAGTTGCCCGTCTCGATCGCCGTATAGAGATCCTTGGATGCCGAGCCGAGATCCTGCCCCTGCACCTTGGCCGCTTCGTCGGCGGTCAGGCTGGCGATGCCTTCCTGCGGGTGGAAGTGGTACTTGACCAGCACCGTGTTCCCCTCGGCGTTCACCATCTTGTAGGTGTTCACGCCGAAGCCTTCCATCTGGCGGTAGTTCGCCGGAATGCCGCGGGGGCTGAACAGGTGCGTCAGCATGTGCATCGCTTCAGGCGTCTGGCTCATGAAGTCGAAGATGCGGTTCGGCTCTTGCCGAAAGGTCACGGGATCGGGCTTCAGCGAATGGATGACGTCCGGGAACTTGATCGCGTCACGGATGAAGAACACCGCAAGGTTGTTGCCCACGAGGTCCCAGTTGCCGTCTTCGGTGTAGAACTTCACCGCAAAGCCGCGCGGATCGCGGGCGGCTTCCGAGCTGTCGCGCCCGCCGATCACGGTCGAGAAGCGGATGGCCAGCGGGGTCTTCTTGCCCGCCTCCTGGAAAAGCTTGGCGCGGGTGTAGGTCGAGGCCGGTTCGTCGCCGATCTTGCCGGTCGCCTCGAACTCGCCATAGGCGACGAAGCCGCGGGCATGCACGACGCGTTCGGGGATGCGTTCGCGGTCGAAATGGCTGATCTTTTCGAGGAACTGGTAGTTCTCTAGCGTCGCCGGGCCGCGCGACCCCACGGTCCGTTGCGATTGGTTGTTGACCACCGGGTGACCCTGGCGATTCGTGAGGACGCGGTCGTTGGCGTTGGGGTTTTTGTCGGCAGGTGACATGCGGTTTTCCACTGGCTCCGTTGCAAGAATCTGGATTCCACATCGACGTCACGCCAGGCATCGGGACCTGGAGTTTTGTGAAGTGGAATAATTCTAGTTTACGCAGGCCGCCCCCCGGCCGCAATGGGGGCAGAGCCCTTGGCCCTGTCCCGCGCCCCGACGGAAGCTACTTCCTCTTTGCCGCCTCACCCGGTTCAGCCTTGCGATGACCAAGCGGAAAGCCCGCTGCCACGCCGCGGAGACGTAGGTCGCGCTCCAGGTCGGGACCATGCAGCCACCCCGGCTTTGCGTCATGCTGACAAGGCGGATGAGGCTTTCGGCCGTTGATGTGGGTGCGGCCGAGCGTGATAAACTGGACGCCCGAGAAGCAGAGACATCGACGCATGGCCCGGTATGGATGTCGCCGGTTCCGTCGAAGGTTGACCATCTCATCATGAGCTTGCCGGCCCCGGATTTCCGCCGCGTGCAGCAGAAGATCAGGGCAATCATGTGGTTCGGCTTGTTGCGGTCAAGGACCCCTGAAGTTCTCGGCGCGGCGCGGTGACGCGTTCCCTTGATTGCGGCCAAAAGCAGTCCGACGCTATCTTCGTTCCTAGGTAAGCCGCACGACGTGCATGCCCGCCCCGCTCAGGGGGCGGTGGCGACCACGCGGGCGACGCGGTGGCCTTGGTCCAGGTCATGCAGCGCGATCCGTTCGGGCGTCTGTCCCAATGGATAGATCGGGCTGGCGTTCTCGATCCCGGAGATGTCCGGCATGGGCGGGCGCACGCGCGTGGGATCGGGCACCGGCACCGCGGCGAGCAGGCGTTTCGTGTAAGGGTGCTGCGGATCGCGCAGGACCGCGTCGCGCGGCCCCTCTTCCACCACCTGCCCCAGCCGCATGACCATCACCCGGTCGGCCACCTGCTCGATCACCGCCATGTCGTGGCTGATGAACAGGTAGGACAGGCCGTCCTCTTCCTGCAGTTCCCGAAGCAACTCGAGCACCTGCGCCTGCACGCTCACGTCAAGCGCCGAGACGCTCTCATCCGCGACGATCACCTTGGGCGACAGCGACAGCGCGCGGGCAATGCAGACCCTCTGCCGCTGCCCGCCCGAGAACTCGTGCGGATAGCGCGACAGCATGTCGGGCGACAGGCCGACCCGCCTGAACAGCCACTCCGCCCGGTCGTCAAGCTCGGACCCCTTCGCCAGCCCGTGGACGCGCATCGGTTCTACCACCTGCTCGCCCACGCTCATCCGGGCGTCGAGCGAGGCGCCGGGATCCTGGAACACCATCTGGATGTCGCGCAGCACCGGCCGCATTGCGGCGCGCGACCGGCCTCGAGTCTGAACGCCGTCGACGCGGACCGAACCCTCCCACGGGACGAGGCCGAGAAGCGCCTTGCCGATGGTGGACTTCCCGCAGCCGGACTCGCCCACCAGCGCCAGCGTCTCGCGCTCGCGGATGGCGAAGGAAACCCCTTCCACCGCGTGGACGCGCGCGATGGTGCGGCCGAGGATGCCGCCCGAGATGTCGAACCGCACGCAGAGGTCGTCGACCTCCAGGATCTTCTTGCCTTCCCCGACTGCCGGTCGGGCCGGAGCCGTGCCAAGACGCGGCACCGCTGCCAGGAGCGTCCGGGCGTAGTCCGTTTGCGGGTCCGCAAAAAGCTCGCGCACCGGCGCCGCCTCTTCCTGCCTTCCCTGCCGCAGAACGATGACGCGGTCGGCCATCTCGGCCACCACGCCCATGTCGTGGGTGATCATCAGGACGGCGGTGCCGTGTTCTGTCTGCAACGTGCGGATCAGGTCGAGGATCTCGGCCTGCACGGTCACGTCGAGCGCCGTCGTCGGCTCGTCCGCGATCAGGATCTCGGGGTCGCAGGCCAGCGCGATGGCGATCATCACGCGCTGTCGCATGCCGCCGGAAAGCTCGTGCGGATACTGCTTCAACCGCCGCTCGGGTTCGGTCAGGCGCACATCGTTCAGAAGTTTCAGCGCCCGATTAGGCGCCTCGGAGCGGGTGCAGACGCCCTGTTCCAGCAGCACCTCGACCAGTTGCCGCTCGACCGTCATCAGCGGGTTGAGCGAGGTCATCGGCTCTTGGAAGATCATCGCGACACGGGCCGAGCGAATCTTGCGGTAGCCATTCTCGTCCAGCCGGGTCAGCTCGACCTCGCCCAACTGGATCGATCCGCCGGCGACGCGGGCCATGGGTTTGGGCAGCAGGCCCATGATCGCCAGCGCCGTCATCGACTTGCCCGATCCGCTTTCGCCGGCCAGCGCCAGCGTCTCGCCCGACACCAGGTCGAAGGACAGCCCGTCGAGGACCGTCTTGGCCCCCGCCTCGGTCGCGACCTGAACCTTTAAGTCCCGGACGGTCAGGAGGGGCCGGGTGCCGCCCCCTCCGATATCTTGCGCCTCGGTCATTCGAGGACGATCCGCGGAAAGTAGAAGGACACGACCCAGTTCGGCATGTCCACGATCTCGGAAATCCGCAGATCCCCCGCGACCGAGCACAGCAGGTAGGCGTCTTCCGCCTTGAACCCGTGTTCCTTGCACAGAAGGTCCACCATGGCCGAGACGGCATCGCGTGCGCCGCTCATCATGTCGGGACCGATCCCGGTGGTCACCTCGTAGCCCTTGGCGTCCAGATGCCGT
The DNA here is from genome assembly GCF_042089775.1 of Palleronia sp. NCBI lineage: Bacteria > Pseudomonadati > Pseudomonadota > Alphaproteobacteria > Rhodobacterales > Roseobacteraceae > Palleronia > Palleronia sp. The sequence goes on along the minus strand of NZ_JBELKF010000031.1, from coordinate 12,815 downwards.
GTCACCGGCCCCGGCGTGGTGAAGCGCGGGAAGGCGAGCTTTTCCTGCTTCACGAGGTCCAGCGTGACTTCCACGTCCATGGGCGACTCGATCGCCGTCCCGCAGACCTCGCCATCCCCCTGCGCGGCATGGGTGTCCCCGATCGAGAACAACGCCCCCGCGACCTCGACCGGCAGGTACAGCGTCGTCCCCGCCGCCAAGTCGCGGATATCAAGGTTCCCGCCCATCCGCCGCGGCGGGACGACCGAATGCAAGCCGGGCTCGGCCGGGGCAAGGCCGATGGTTCCGGCGAAGGGTTTCAGCGGCACCTTGGCGATGTCCGAAAACAGCGCCGGGTCCAGCGTGTCCGGGTTGTAGTCCCAGACCTTCAGATGCGGGTCCTTGAACTGGTCGGCCAGCAGCCCGAAGCCCGGAATGTTCGCCGTCCAGCCGAAGCCCGAGGGGTGGAACGCCTCGATCTGGATCTTCAGCACGTCCCCCGGCTCGGCCCCGTCGACATAGACGGGACCGGTGACGGGATTGATCTTGCCGAAATCCATACTCGGCACGTCGGCGGTCGTGCTGTCCTTGGTGAATTGCCCGCCCGAGCTGTCGAGGCACTGGAAGTGCAGCCGGCTGCCCGGGGCCACCGTTTCAGCGGGGGGGACCGAATGATCCCACCCGTGATGGTGATGGCCGTGGATGGTGTAGTCGCAGTTCTTGCACATGCCGGTTACTGGGCCTCGGTCGAATAGATATAGTCGTAGTTCACCGGGATGTGGACGGGATCGACGAACAGGCTATCGTCGCCCGCGATCTGGTCCGAGTGAAGGGTGAAGCGCTGCTCGTTGAAGACGGGCACCCACGGCGCGTCCTCCATGATGTCGAGGTAGATCTGGCGCCACGCCTCCTCGCGACCTTCCTCGTCGCCCACCATCGCGTCGGCCGCGGCGGCACGCTGGTCGATCTCTTCGTTGCAGTACCACGCCCAGTTCCAGCCGCCGGACACCGCGCCCGCGCAGCCCAGGATCGGCCCGTAGAAGTTCGACGGATCGGGGAAATCCGCGATCCACGCCATGCCGCCCGACCAGATCATCGGGGCCTGGTCCGGCTCGCCACCCGCCGCGATGACGTTGGCCTGCGCGAGGCTCCGGATCTCGGCATTGATGCCGATCTGGCTCAGGTCCTGCTGGATCGCCTGCGCGATGCGCGGATTGGGGTCCACGTTCATCACGTAGAGCTCGGTGTCGAACCCATCGGCGAAGCCTGCGTCGGCCAGCATCTGCTTGGCGGCCTCGGGGTCGTAGGCGTAGCCCTCGTAATCCTCGGCATATCCCGGCATGGTCGGCGGCAACGGCTGGTTGGCCGGGACCGCGCGGTTGTTGATCATCTGGACGATACGGTCCTTGTTGATCGCCATGTTGACGGCCTTGCGAACGTCAACATTGTCGAACGGTGCCATCTGGGTGTTCATCGTGATGTAGCCGGTCTGGAGCTGGCCGCCCTCGACGATCTGGTCCTCGTATTCGGCGTCGTTCACGACCTGCAGGAACTGCGCGGGCGGGATGCCGTCACCCGGCACGTCCGCGTCCCCGTTCTGGAGCTGAAGCAGCGCCACGGTCGGGTCGAGCCCGATGTTGAAGGTCACCTGGTCCAGCTTCGGGACGCCGGCGCGGTGGTAACCCTCGAACCGCTCGAAGACGACGCGCTGGCCGGGGCTCCACTCGGCCAGCTTGAACGCGCCCGAGCCGACGGGCTGGCGGCCGAAATCCTCGCCCGCCGCCTCGACGGCCTCCTGCGGGACGATCGACGCGAAGTTCAGCGCCATGACGTGGCCAAAGGTGGCGTCCGGACGAGACAGCGTGATCTCGACCGTCTTGTCGCCCGTGACCTCAACGCCCGACAGGCCTTCGCCCTCGCCCGCGTTCCAGGTGTCGAACCCTTCGATCATGCCGAAGAAGCCGGCGCCGGGGCTGCGCGTTTCGGGGTTGGTGACCCGCTCGAGCGAGTATTTCACGTCCTCGGCCGTGATCTCGCGGCCATTGTGGAACTTGATTCCGTCCTTCAGGGTGAAGGTGTGGGTCAGGCCGTCCTCGCTGATCTCGTGGCTTTCGGCCAGCTCGTTGCGCAGGGTCGTCGTGCCGGGCTCGTAGCCCATCAGCCCGTCGAAGAGCGACTTGATCATCGACCAGTTCTGCCAGTCGTAGCCGATCGCGGGATCCAGCGTCGCGACGTCGTCCTGATAGGTGACGATCATCTCGCCGCCCTGGGGCGCGTTCTCGTCCACCTGTGCCAGCGCGCCGGTGGCCGTCAGAGCAATTGCCGAGGAAAGAAGCAGTTTCTTCATGGTTGTTCTCCGCTGTTGGTCATTTTGTTTTGATTCTGGGATCGATCAGGGGTGCCACGAGGTCGGCAAGCAGGTTGCCGACTACGATGGCCGTGGCCGAGACCATGGTGACCCCCATGATCACGGGGATGTCGACGCGCTGGATCGCCTGCCAGGCAAGCTGCCCGATGCCGGGCCAGCCGAAGACACTTTCGACGACGACGATGCCGGACATGAACAGGCCGATATCGATCCCGATCATCGCGATGATCGGCAGGATCGCGTTCGGCATGACGTGCCGGGTGATGATGCGCAGCTTGGACAGGCCCTTGGCCCGCGCCGTGCGCACAAGATCCTCGTTCAGCACCTCGATCATCGAAGACCGCATCATCCGCGAATACCACCCCGCTCCCAAGAGCCCCAGCGTGAGCGAGGGCAGCACGAAATGCGCAGGGGTGCCGTAGCCGCCGATGGGGAACCAAGCCAGCTGCACGGCAAAGACGTAGAGCAGCAGGATGCCGATCACGAATTGCGGGGCCGAGATCGCGACGAACGAGAAGATCATCAGCGAATGGTCGGCCGGCCTGTTGCGGCGCAGGGCCGCGACGACGCCGATGGTCAGACCGATGATCAGTTCGGTCACGATGGCAGTCACCATCAGCATCAGGCTCGCCGGCAGCCGCGCCCCGATCAGCGAAGATACCTCGGCCCGCTGCAGATAGGAGCGGCCCATGTCGCCCTGGAACAGTCCGGTGAGATAGCGCCAGTACTGCACGAAAAGCGGGTCGTTCAGGCCAAGCTGGTCGCGGATGTTCGCCACCGTCTCTGCCGTCGCCGACCGTCCCGCAATCTGCCGCGCGGGGTCGGCGGGCACGAGGTACAGCAGGATGAATGTGACGAAGGTGATCCCCAGAAGTATCAGAACGCTCTCGAACAGGCGGCGGAGAAGATAGCCGGTCATCAATGCCTCCCCTTCAGCGTCGGGTCGAGGATGTCGCGCAGCGCGTCGCCCACGAGGTTGAAGGCCAGCGCCAGCAGCACGATCAGAAGGCCCGGGAAGAACACGAGCCACGGGGCCGTCGAGAAATAGGTCTGGTTCTCGAAGATGATGTTGCCCCAGGACGGCATCGGCGGCTGCACCCCGACGCCAAGGTAGCTCAGCGTCGCCTCGAGCAGCACGGTGGTCGAAATTCCCAGCGTGCCGAACACGATGATCGACGACAGCAGGTGCGGCAGCAGGTGCTTGCCCAGAATGCGCAGCGGCCCCGACCCGATGGCGCGCTGGACCTGGATGAACTCGCGCTCGGCCAGGCTGCGCGTTTCGGTGTAGATCACGCGGGACATCTGTACCCAGTTCACCATGGCGATGACCAGCGCCACGATCATCAGCGACGGCTGGAAGATCGCGGCCAGCACGATGGCCAGCAGCAGCGCCGGGAACGCCATCATCAGGTCGGTGAACCGCATCAGGATTGCCGCCGTCCAGCCGCCGAAATAGCCCGCCGTGATGCCGACGCCCGCGCCCAGCAAAACGGCGATCCCGTTTGCGACCACCCCGATGATCAGCGATGTCCGCGTCCCGAGGATCAGGCGCGACGCCAGGTCGCGGCCCAGAAGGTCGGTGCCCAGCAGATGCTCCCCGCCCGGCGGCAGCGGTGCGCCCATCAGGTCGAGGCCGTCGAAGCTCTGCTCGAACGGGTCGTGGGGCATCAACCACGGGGCGAAGACCGCCGCGATGACCATCAGCGCAATGATGATCAGGCCGAACGCCGCGCGCGGACGGCGCAGGACTTCGCCCAGGACCGCACGAGGACGCGAGGCGCGCGGGGGCGCGGCGGGCTCGGTCGCGACGCTCATTGCCCGCCCGCCCCCGACGCCTGCCGCTCGGAGAGCAGAAGGGCGGCGGCGTCTTCCAGCGAGATCTGCTCGACCATGGCCATTGCCCGCAGTTGCTTGAGCGCAAGTGCCTCGTCTCCGCACTCCGGCATCAAAAGCAGCACTGCGCGGATCACGTCGACTCGCCCGGCCCGCTGCCGCGCAACTTCGCGCTCGCGCTCCGACCGCTCGGCCTTTCGCGTGAAGGTCTCGTGCGCGATCACCAGCGCCGAGAACAGGTTGCCGAGGGCCGAGACCGGAAGATACGCGTCCACCCCCTGCCCCAGCGCCCAGGCGAGACGGCCGGGGCTTTCCGACGACACCAGCCCGATCAGCGGCACCGGCGCCTGCCCGGCGGGCCAGGGCAGTTGCCCATCGTGGCCGGTGTCGATGTCGAGGATCACCATGTCCGCATTGGCCGCAATTTCCGTGTCGAGGTCGCCGGTCTGCGCCAGCGCATGGATGCCAAGGCGGTCGCAGCGTTCGACCACGTTGCGCATGGGCTCGGCCGAGCGGTGCAGCACGATGGCGGTCAGCCCGGCGAAGTTGTGCAGGGGATATCGCGTCATTTCACTACTCTCAGATCGGGACGGCGCGGGGCGGGGGACGTGTCCTGCCGTGCGAGATAGGGATCGGCGGGGATGGCCGCGGCGGCGCGGCCGATCACGCGAAAGCGCCCTCCCTCGGCGAGCGCCAGCCGGGGCGCAAGCGTCGCGTGACGCATCACCGGGTCAATCCGCAGGTCCCCCATGGCCGTCCGGACCGGCCCTTTGGACGCTGCCGCGAAGACCTCTCGCGGCGCATCCGTTCCGGCCGAGACGGCGGCGTGAGCAAAGATTTCGACCGCGGCATGGGCGCTCGCCAGAAAGGCCGAAGCGCGCCCGCTTGGCGCGTAGGTACGCGCTGCCTGCAGAAGGACCGCGCCGGCATCCTCTTCGAAGAAGCTGCCGGCCGACAGAAGGCCATCCGCCGCGGGGCCAAGCTCGTCCAGGTCAGCCTCGGTCTGATTGAAGCTGACCATGTGCCCCGGCCGCCCGCGCCGTGCGGGATCGCGGGCCATCAGGTCGTGCAGGAAACTCGTGTTCGACGGTCCGATCAGACTGTTGCACACACATTCGGCGCCGGTCGCGCAAATCTCGTCAACCACATGCGCATGATCGGTCGAGCCGAGCGGCACGTAACGCTCGCCCACGACCTCGATCCCTGCTGACTGCAGACGGTCGCGGGCAAGGCGCAGCGTCTCCCATCCCCAGACATAGTTCGAACCGACGAGGTACACTCGTTGCACTCCCTGCGCGGCAATCCAGTCCGTCGCCGGCACGACATGGTGGTTCGGCGCCGCGCCCAGGTAGACGACATGGTCGTTGCACTCGAACCCCTCGTAGGGGCACGGGTACCACAAGAGCCCGTCCTTGCGTTCGAGCACGGGGATCATGTCCTTCCGGCTCCAAGAGGTGATCGCGCCGACGATGTGGCGCACCCCGCCGCCCAGAAGTTCGGAGGCGGCGGCCTCGTAGCGGGCCACGTCGCCGCCAGGATCCCGGATCACGGGCTCGATCTCGACCACGTCGCGCAGGGTGTCGATCGCGCCGAGCGCGCCGGCCAGCGCGCTCTGACCCAGGGCGGCATAGCTGCCGCTGGTCGAGAAGACGAGGCCGAGCCTGAGCACCATGAAAGCTCCCCACACACGAAAAAGGCCCCGCATCCCTGGAAGTCAGGGAGATGCGAGGCCCGATTGCCCTTTGGCCGGTTGTCCGGCCTGTTTCAGGAAGTCTGCGCGACCAGCGGCCGCGTGTCCAGCCACCGCGCATCAGAAAGGTGCCAATTCACCGGACGTCCATATTTTATGCAGGTCACTTGCCGGATGGCGTCCGGTTTCAGCACCGCTCGTCTTGCGCGGCATGGCCCCCCCTATCAGACAAGATCACGCGGGATGGTCTCGGTCCAGTTCAGGGACTTGATCCGATCCTCGTTTTCGAACGCGTCGAGCTCGGCATAGAGGTAGAAGTTCTCCTTGTCGGCCGTCAGGCGCGTCCTCGTGCGGGTACGGATGGACCACCCCTCGCGCTCCAGCCCGTAGTGCCATTCCGTCTCGCCCGCGGCGGAAGCGTAGTCGCCGGGCGAGGCCGAGTATGTCTCGACCGCGCGGGCGGACACGGTCAGGTCGATGTCGTCGTGGCGCAAGATGCCGCGGTCGTCGGTCACCTCGAGCGCGGCCTCCTGTCCCCCCAGGTCGTGCTTGACCAGCCAGCGATGCTCGGGCGCCTTGATTGCCGTCATGGGCGGGCTTGGCGCTCGGCGCGCGGGACCGAAGCTGGGCGCGCTGTCATCCGCGGGCACCGGGCGCTGCGGTACGGTCAGGCGGCTGACACCGGTGCGCAGGGTCAGCTTGACGTCCTCGGGCGGGGTCCAGGCCAGCGGCCAGTAGACGGTCGAGACCGACAGCCGCAGCCGGTGGCCCTTGGGCACGTTCTCGGCGATGTAGTTCATCGGAACGCGCACCGTGTACTGGCGCCCCGGCTCCAGCGGTTCGGGATGACGGCGGCTGTCGCGATGGGTGAGGTTCAGCAATCCGTAGCTGAGGCGCGTGACCTGGTGATCGGGCTGCATGCCCGACAGGCGCACGGCCACCATCGCGATCGGCTGGTCCGAGGACAGCGTCAGTTCGACCTCGGGGGCGCCAAGGATCTCGATGTCCTCCTCCAGCGGCACTGTCTGGAATACAAGGCCGCCGCCATCGTCAATGCGCTGGTCACCGGCTAGGTCGGGGGCGTTGGCGTAAGAGCACCACTTGCCTGAGGCCAGCCCGACCGTGACAGGCGATTGCAAGTCGAGCCCCTCCTCCTCGACCGCCTCGTCCGGACGAGCCAGATGGCGTCCCGGCGAGAGGCGCCACTCTACCGGCTTTACGCGACCGGTCGGCCAGTCGGGTTCGGCAATCCAGCGGCCCGGACGCTCGTCGTATTCATGGTAGGGCGGCACGCTGTCCTGCATCCAGGCGGTGATCATCGGATCGTCCTCGACGCCCGTGTCCTTGCCCTTCAGCCAGCGATCCCACCAGCGCAGCATCTCGCCCAGAAAGTCAATTGCCGGGCCGGGGCGCCCGAAATGCGGATAGATGTGCCCCCACGGCCCGACGAGGCCCTTTCGCGGGCCCTTCAGGTTCTCCATCAGGCGGAACACGCTGTTCGTATAGCCGTCCGTCCAGCCCGAGACCGCGAAGACCGGAATCTGCACGTCGTCGTAATTCTCGCAGATGGAGCCGTGGCGCCAATAGTCGTCGCGGCGCTGGTGGCGCAGCCATTCGGCGAGCCAGGGGCGGCAGTTCTCAAGCCGCTCCATCCACATGTCGCGCCATGCGTCGCCGACCAGTTCGGGATCGGGCGGCAGCGAATTATAGGCGAACATCACGCCCGACCAGGACAGGTTGTCGCCCAGCAGCGTGCCACCCATGTGGTGGATGTCGTCGGCATAACGATCGTCGGTCGAGCTGACGGTGATGATCGCCTTCAGCGCCTCGGGCTGCATCGCCGCGATCTGGAGGCCGTTGAAGCCACCCCACGAGATGCCCATCATCCCCACGTTGCCGTCGCACCAGTCTTGCGCGGCAAGCCATTTGATCGCGGCCACCCCGTCGTCAAGCTCGGTCTGCAGGTACTCGTCCAGCAGCACGCCCTCGCTCTCGCCCGACCCGCGAATGTCGAGCCGCACGCAGGCATAGCCGTGCGCGGCGAGGAACGGGTGGGTATGAGCGTCGCGCACGCGGGTACCGAAACGCTTACGGTACGGAATGTACTCGAGGATCACGGGCACGGGGCGGCCGTCGGCGGGCCGCCAGATGCGCGCCGACAGGTGCAGCCCGTCCGTCACGGGAATGCGAACGTGTTCTTCGACCTTGATCTCCTGCGGCAGGTCATCGGCAATCTCCATCACAGTTCCTCCGGGATCGGCTTGATGAGAAATTCGAGCGAGTGGCGGCATCGCAGGTAGGCGTCCTCGATCGCGCCGATATTCTCGCCTCCGATAAACAGGTCCGCCAGTTCGTAGGTGTAGCTGTCCTGGTCCGGCAGGTCGCTCAGGCGTTGGCCGGGCCGGACGAGGATTTGCGCGGCAAGAGCGGGGAAAAGGGCCTCCAACTCCTCCAGCTGATCGGGATCCGGCACGCTGCGAACAATGCCGTCTTCCTCGTTCGAGCGGATCATGAACTTGGCTGCGACGGATGACTGACCCTCGCGCGCGGGCATCTCGATCTCTTCGCCCAAGGCCAGGAGGATCGCCTGCCGGTGATGGCTGGCCCCGTCGACGATGTGGAACAGCGGCGTGTGCGATTTCGACAGCCGCGGGTTGATCTCGAGCAGTCGCAGCGCGTCAGTGTCTTCGTCGAAGAAAAACTCGGCATTGAAGGGCCCGTTGTCAAAGCCGAAGCGACCCAGCAACTTGCCGACGATTCCCCTGCCCTTCTCGACGATCTCGTCGGGAATCTCCCCAGGATACTGATAGCGCGAAAAGCTGACGCCGGCACCGCCCCCCTTGAGGGACTCGACCGCCCCGACGATCCGCGTTTCGCCGCCCTCGACCAGTCCTTCGAGCGTGAAGAGACGGTCAGCCGAAATAAGCTCTTCAGCGACGGCAAAATTGCCGTTCACCTGCTGCGGACAACCGGATCTTGGATCGAGCCGGGCGAGGAAGCGATTGAAGGGCTCGCCGTGCTGGTGAATGAACCGCCGGCACGCCTGCAGCGCCTCGTCCAGACCATCCGGATCGCGCACGAGGAAGCCAAGCTTGGAGGAATGGCCCTTCACCGGCTTCAGCCAGAACGGGTAGTCGGGCACGGCCTCCTGCGCCTCGGACGGGTTGAACGGATTGACCGGAGTGACGGCGGGTGTGTTGTCGGGGAACACCTCGCGCTGCAACTGGCGCATCCAGTACTTGTGTTCGCACTTGGCCACCGCCTCGGGCGAGGCGCCCTTCAGACCGAAATCCCGGTTCAACAGAGCGACGAGTGACGTGACGGGGAAGTCGAGATGCCCCACGATCGCGTCGGGCGGCGGGTTCATCTCGGCAATCTGGGCATGTGCGCGGTGGTAAAGCGCGTCGAAGTCGATGGTTTCGTCGGGCGGCTGAACGTCGTCATGGCCGAGGACCGTAACCACATTCCAGTTCGTCGCCTCGGGAATGCGCTTGATGAAATTTTCGTTGAACGGATCGTTCCCGACGACACAGATCGTCTTTCTTGCAACTTCTGCCATTCGGGCCTCTCCATGTCTGGTATGAGTCCCAATGCGCCGGCGTCGTGGCCCGTTCCGATGTGGTCCCGGTACGGCGGCAAGACGCCCCGCGAACCTGTTAGAGCTTACTCGAAATCCCGGGCCGAGAGGGCACGCATGACCTCGCGGCGCACCAGCTTCCGGACGTTCCGCGTGATCCGCTCGCCCAATGCACCGGCGAGTTCTTCGCGCACGATCTCGGCCACGAGGTCCCGCAGTGCATCTTCGTCCAGGAACTGCTCGTCGTCGCCCAGTTCCAGCGGGTCGTCGCGGCCGGCATAATCGGCGCGCTCGAACCGACCCTGCGTCGGGGAGGGGAAGAACCGCAGGTCGGATGGGTCGTAGGGGGACGATGCGCCGGCACCGCGATCCACGCCGGCATCCTCGAAGATATCAGCACGACCGTCCTCGGCGTCATCCTCGACCGGCACGAGACGCAAGGGTCCGTCGGAACGCGCCATCTGCGGCGCGATACCACGCGGACGCACAGAGGGGACGCGATCGGGCAGATGCTGGGCCTGATCCTCGCTACCGTCTGGCTCGAACTCGACCGAATGATCCATGCCGATGGCAGCCTGCAGATCTGCGATACGCTCTTCCAGCGATTTCGGACGTGCGCTGCGCTCCGTCACAACCTCGAAGGCGGGCGGCAGATCTTCGGCAGGTTCGGGCAGTGCCATGTCGGGCCACCCGGCATCGGTTTCGACGACGGCCTCGGCGTGGACAGCCTCTTCGGGCGCCTGCTGAAGGGCCGCGGAACCGTCGGCCGGCTCCTGGACGCGCAGGTCCGAGGTCAGCACCAGCCGACCGGAGGCGGCAGGCTGCGCCTCCTCGACCGAGACGAGCTTGCGGATATTGGCGAGCACGCGATCGATTTCGCCGGATGACATCGCGTCGGTCATCTGTCCCCTGCCCGTGTTATTATTGGTGCGCTCGATGATACTCCAAGGCCGCGCCCCGCACAACGGCGGGGCGCCCTGTCAGCGTCCGAGGCTCTGGATGATCCGGTCCAGCTTCTCACCTTGGGGGCTGACCTTGCGGATCGGAGCATCCTCGACGGCATTGTAGTAGGCGGACGGATCATAGGTCGTGATGCCAAGGCCCAGATGCTCGACCGTCAGAAGACCCATCGTGTAGAGCAGCGCATAGGCTGCCCGGAACTCGGCAATCTGGGCCGATATCAGGCCGGCCCGCGCATCCTGCAGGTCCTGTTCGGCGTCAAGCACGTCAAGGGTGGTTCGCGCTCCCAGGCTGACTTCTTCCTGAAGCCCGGCGAAGGCGGCCTGCGCGGCCCGCACCTCAAGCTGGCCGGCCTCGATGCTGGCAAGGGCGACCTCCTGGTTGGCCCAGGCTTCGGCGACCTCCTGCAGAACGCTGTCCACGGTGATATGCAGTTCGGCCCGCGCCTGGTCGCGCTGCACCACCGCCTGGCGGTAGGCCGCCGTCAGGGCGCCACCACGGTAGATCGGGCCGCTCATCTGGACACCGAAGCTGCCCGTCTCGTTGAAATCGTCGTCCACCGAAAGCGACGCCCGGCCCGAGATCGTCGGACGAAGCTGTGCCTCGGCGCGAAGCACGTTCAACCCGGCGATAGTGATCACGCGCATGTCCTGCAGGATCGTCGGATGGATCTTTCGGGCGATATCCTGCGCCGCATCGAGGGTGCGCGCCGTCTGGGGATACTCGCCGATCGGCTGCAGATTGTCAGGCTCCTGCCCGACCACCTGGACGTAGGTGGCGATGGCAACCCGCAGATCGCCGCGCGCCGCCGCCAGCGCCGAACGCGCCGAGGCGAGTTGCGCTTCCGCAAGGGCAACATCCGTGCGGGTGACCTCTCCGACCTCGAAACGCTCGCGCGCGGCGCGCAGCTGTTCGTCGAGCAGCTCGACGTTGGACTGGCGCAGGTTCACGAATGCCGTCGCCTCGCGCACCGCCAGATAGGCGATCACCGTGTTGTAGAGCACCTGTTGTTCGACCTGGATCAGCGCCTGGCGGGTTGCCAGCACACTTTCCTTGGCGACGTCGATGGCAAGCCGCGTCGCACCACCGTCGTACAGAAGCAAACTGGCCGAGATTGCGGCAGAGGCCGATGCGGTCGCGGCGAAATTGCCCCCACCCACGGCGCCCTGCCCGATCTGGAACTGGCTGTTGCCCCCGGTAAGATTGGTGTAGCTCTGCGTCGCCTCGACCGCGTAGTTGATGATCGGCCTGAGCTGCGCAATCGCGATCGCCACGTCCTCGTCGGCCGCGCGCAACACTGCCCGGTTCTGCTCGAGCAGCCCGGAGTGGCGGTAGGCAAGGATAAACGCGTCGGCGAGTGTCTCGGCCGAAGCCGACGCAGCACCGGCGAACAGCGCGACGGCGGCAATCCCCGCACGAATGGCCGTCCGCACCCTCACAGCGAAAACTCCTTGCTGCGTTCAAACCCGGGCAGAACCGGGGCGGATGCATTGAACCCGAACTTCCAGCTCACGTAGCCGTCGGCCTTGATGCCTATCCGGCAGGTGCCGAGCCGGTCTTCAAGGAAGATGCACGCGATTCGGCCACCATCCGCCAACTGGTCGGTGATCGCCTCGGAAAGCTGCTCGACCGCGCCCTGCAGGATGATCGCGTCGTAGGGTCCGTGCTTCGGCGCACCCGTGGTCATGTCACCGCAGATGACGGCGGCGTTGTCCACGCCGGTATCGGCAAGCGCCGACTCGGCCTCGGCCACGAGGGGCTCGTCCGGCTCGACAGCGACCACGGCCTGCGCCAGATGCGCCAGAACGGCGGTGGAATAGCCGTAGGCCGGGCCCAGATCGAGAACGAGGTCCTTCGGTCCAATCTCGAGCGAGTTGATCATCTTGGCCAAGGTCCGCGGCTCGAGGATCACGCGCCCCGCCCCGAGGTCCAGATTCTCGCCCAGATACGCGGCCTCGCTCAAGCGCGTGGGCACGAACCTTTCGCGCGGTATCGTGAGCATCGCTTCGATGATCGGCAACATGGTCACGTCTGAGGGGCGGATCTGGGTGTCCACCATCACGCGGCGGCGAGAAGCGTAATCGGTCATGAGGTCGGCCTCGGCAACAGGTTCGCAGACGGTCTGCCACAACCATCCCCCTTCGGCAACGACAGGACCACATCCGATTTTCAGGACGCGGCGGCAGAGAAAGCCCTTTGCCTCTCCGGCGGCCTGGAAACTGGCTGCCGGAGCACATTCGCGTGGATTACGTGTATGGGTGCAAACCTTCGTGTGCACGTGTCGCGCAAACCCGTTCCGGGTAGGACATGAAGGATCAGACGTGCCAACGGGGGAGTAATGGAGGCGAGTACCGGAATCGAACCGGTGTGCACGGATTTGCAATCCGCTGCGTAACCACTCCGCCAAC
>NZ_JBELKF010000003.1:0-113678 GCF_042089775.1 Palleronia sp. | reverse complement strand
TCGGGGAAGGCCGTAATGTAGCGGCGGTAGCCGTCGACGCTGTTCTCGTCGCGGGTCGCACGCCAGATCTGCCGCTCACGCTCGGTCGCGCCGGCGTCGGCGGCCTGCTGGTTACGAAGCTCGGTCAGGATGCGACTCGCCTCGTCGGCGTGGAAGCCGCCGGGGAAGCGCTCGAGGTAGTTTTCGAGCTCGGCTTCGCTGCGGTCCTGGCCCATGTCGGCCCAGAGCGCCTCGTCCTCGGCCCGTTGCGCTTCGCGGCGCTCGTTGCCCTGCCGTTCAAGCTGGGAAATCTGTTCGGCGGTCAGGTAGCCCGTGGGCGCGAGGCCTTGGTCCTGCTGCCAGCCGCGGATGGCGCCGCGGGTGCCCGAGCCGAAGATGCCGTCCACCCCGCGCGTGTCGAAGCCCAGTGCCGAGAGGTCCCGCTGCACGTCCTGCCGCTCTTCTCGGGTCAGGTTCAGCGCCTCTTCGGCCTGCGCCGCGCGGTCATCGGGCGTGAGTTGCAGGCGGCCGATCCGCGCCTCCGCCTCGTCGGCGTAGCGGCCGTCGGGATACCGGTCGAGGTAGGCGGCATAGGCGGCCCCGTCGTTGCGGCTTTCCGTCAGGCGCCAGTAGTCGTCCTCACCGCTTCGGGGGGCAGGGGTGGATTGCGACGGTGCGGCATCGGCGCGAAGGAAGGTGAAGCTTTCGGGCGAGAACCCTTGCGTGACAAGGTCATCGCCGCCGCCGACCTGGGCGCCGGGCCTGGCCAGTGTCTCTTCGACCAGGCGGGCGGCACGCTGGGGCGAGGCTTTGACCAGCGTAACGCCTTGCGGCAGGTCGATGTCGGGAAGAGCCTCGGTTGCGCCGAGGACCAGCAACCCGCGCCCCGGCGTGCGCGTCAGAAGCTCGGCCAGCGCCGAGACGGGCAGCCCCGAGCTGACCCCGTCGATCAGGCCGCGGCCGTCCGCGTCGGTCCCGAGGTAGAACAGCTCGTCCCCTTGGGCGGCGAAATGGCCGACCAGCACGATGGCCTGCGCGTCCGGCTGGTCGCTGCCCTGCGAGTAACGGCGCAGCGCCTCAAGCATCGCGGCGCGGTCGGCATTCTCGACCGCCACAACCGAAACACCGGCGTCGGCGAGCGCCTGCCCGGCATCGTCGATGGCCCGCGCAGGGGCCACACGGTCAAGCGTGTTGTACCTGTCGTTGCCGATCAGCAGGGCCGATTCCGCGGCAAGCGTCGGGCCGGCCGCGGTAAGGCCGAGCGTCAGGGCAGTCAGAAGGATGCGCATGGGGGCTCCCTTGTTGTCGTCTCATGTCGAACGGGGCGAAACCCGCCTGTCCGCGTCGCACGGGTGGGGGCGGTTCGTCCATCTTGGCCCCATGATATCCGATAGCAGCGCGGGAAACAGCCCGTCCGGCGCCCTGTCAGTCCGAGTTGCCGTCGCCGACCGTCCCCATGTCGCTTTCGCCGACCGTGTTCTCGCAGATCGTGACGAGGGCGACGACGGTGGGTGACAGGATGTTGCTGGTGATGCCGTCCACGGGCATGGCGATGCCTTGGGACGGTGCTTCGTCCTCGGCCGTGTCCGCCTCGGCGTCCTGGTCGCCCGCTTCAGCGCTCGCCGACGCGGCCGGGTCCATTCGGGCCGTGGTCAGCGCCGTGGCGTGCATTTCCTGGTCGGCGGCAGGCAGATCGAGAAACTTCTCGCAGGTGAGGTCGGTCATCGCTCCGTTGCCGGTCTCTTCCTGTGCGGCAAGGGGCATCGTCGAAAGCGCAAGAATGGCCGCAATGGCTGGGGACGTCAGGTCATTGATGTTCCTCCACAGATTTGGCGCGGCGCCTCGACGGCCCGCCCTAGGGGAAATCGGCAGCGGCGCGATTGTTTCCCAGTCGGGCTATCTGCGCCGGCTTACCTGCCCGGCGGCCCAGAAACACACGAGCGCGATCGCCAGCGCCAACAGCGCGCGACCCCAAGCAAAGATGCCTGCGCTGAGGCTCTGGACGATCACGGCGACCAGGGCCGCAAGGGCCAGGAGACCCACGAGGCTCAGCGTCTGCCCGATCATCCGCATGGGCGGACCTCCGCATCGTGTCGGGGACCCGCCCGGAGATCGCGGGCGTGCCCCGTGAGAGTCGTGTGAGAGAAACGTAATTGCGACGTATTACATGTTCTCGGTGCCGGGCGTCGAGGCATCGCGGCCGGGGTTTGGACCGACGGCCGAGGGGCATGCGCAGTCGCCCAGGATCTGGTTGGCCTTTGCGGAGCGCTGGCCCGCCGGCTGCTCTTCGAGCGCGGCGCGCGCGGCGCGCAGACCCCAGTCGATGTCGCCTTCGACCCAAGCGGGGCGATTGTCGCCGCCGGAGTGAAAGTCGGTCTGGCGGGCATTCCGGCTTTCGCGGGCCTTGCGGCCGAACGCCGACAGCGCCGCCTGCTTTTCCTTGGGGTGAAGCTCGTCCAGGTCCTCTTGGCTGAACTTCGCCACCATCTCGGCGGCCCAGTCGGGCAGACCGCGGTCTTCGCCGAGGGCGTCTGCCAGCGTCTTCTTGTGCCAGTCGAGGTCACTCATCTCGGATCTCCTTCGTTGTCTTTCGAACCCAACGCAGGTGCCGCCCCCGGGCGTTCCATGCGGTTGCGGCCCGACGGGTTTATGACGGTTCGATGAAAGCAGGGGGAACAGCGCGGGCGACCTTACGTTAAGGCCTCAACATCCGAAACGGCACCCTCTGGTCCACCCGCCCTGCGCATGGACCGGACGCCACGGAGGCGGCCCGCGCGTCGCCCCGCAGCCAAAAGGAGACACGAGATGACGTTCTTCGACCTCCTGCGCCGTGCCCGGGCCCTGCGCGCGTCGGGACTGGGCGTGCAAGACGCGTTCGACAACCTCAAACCGACGGCGGCGGTCCCGCCGGACGCGATGCAGAAGCTGCGCGTCGCGGTCCAGATGGCCTACCGCTGACGCGTCCGCTGGCGGGGCATCTTGGCTTTGCCGCCGCCCGGCGATACGCCCCTTGCCAAGCAAGGAGTGTTCCATGGGTGAAATCGTCCTGATCCGTCACGGGCAGGCCAACAGCCACGCCACCACCGAGGTGGATTACGACCGCCTCAGCGACCTCGGCCACGAGCAGGCGCGATGGGTGGGCGACTGGATCGACCGGCACGAGGCGCCGTTCGACACCGTGCTCTGCGGCACGTTGATCCGACATGTCGAGACGGCGACGGGCATGGGCCTGACGCCCGACCGGGACGCGCGGCTGAACGAGATGGACTACTTCAACCTCGGCGCCGCGCTGGAAGAGGCGCACGGCATCCCGATGCCGACCTCGGACGGGTTTCCCGAACATGCGCCCAAGGTCATGCGCGCCTGGCACGCCGCAGAGATCCAGGGCGATGAGAGCTTCGCCTCGTTCGAGGCGCGGATCACCGGCGTGCTCGAAGAGGCGGCGATGCCGGGGCGGCGGGTGCTGTGCATCACGTCGGGCGGCGTGATCGGGATGGCGCTACGCCATGTGCTGGGGCTCGACACCGACCGCTTTGCGCATGTGCTGCTGCCGATCCTCAACACCTCGATCCACAGGTTCCACATCCGCCCCGATGGGATGCTGCTGTCGCAATACAACGCGGTACCGCATCTCGACGCACGCCCCGACGCGCGCACGCATTACTGAGCCCGGTCAGGACAGGTTCACGGGCGCCGGCGGCTGGGACTCAGCCTCGTCGGGCGCCTTCTTGCGGATGGTGGCGACCAGTTCGGCGGCCAGGATGCCGCCCTTTCGGAATTGGATCCGGTTCATGATCGTCCCCGACTCGCTCAGGTACATCCAGTCGGTCACCTGCAGCGATTGGCCGCCGGCATCCTCGGGCAGGACCATCGTATAGAGAAGCTGCAGCGTCGGGCCCGTCACCTGCCCGCTTCCCCGGCCGATCGTGTCCTCGGCCTCGGCTATCACGCGGCCCCCGTCGAGAAGGGTCAGGTGCCAGCTCCGCGACTGGGTCGTGCCTCCGTCATAGACGAACTCGACCTCGATCATGCCGTCATTGCCGCTCCAGTGCCCCGCCATCACCGCCTGAAACCTTGAGGTCATGCGGCCGGTGGGGCCGAAGATCCAGCCGTCACAGAGGCTTTCGCCATCGAGGTGACGGCGCAGGTCCAGGTCGGGGCCGAGGCCCGTGTAGTCGTCCGGGCGCTGGCCCCGGAACGACAGGAATCGGCGACGCAGGAAAACGGCGGCCAGCACGAGGGCAAAGATAACCGCAAGAAATACGAAGACTTCCATTCCACTCCGCTCGTCACGCCGGTCGCCGGGCTTATCGCACTACATCGGTCAACCAACCGCGCGCGCGGCGCAGTCGTTCCGGGCGAATTGGCGGATTCGGGATGACTTTTACGGTAGGTGGCAGGGCCGGGTCACTCGCCCGGAAGGGCAGTGTGCTGCTCGGGGCCCTCGAAGTCGAAATTATGCAGCCGGCCCGAGCGCGTGCCGGCCTTTTCGGCAGAGATCTTGATCTGCTCGACGTCACGGCGGGCCTGCTCGAAATGCCGGTCGAGGTTGGCGACCCGGTCCGACAGCCGCTCGACGTCGCCATGAAGCAGGCCGAGTTCCGTCCGGATCGCCCCGGCCTGCTCGCGCATGCGGGCGTCCTTGAGAATCGCGCGCATGGTGTTGAGCGTGGCCATGCAGGTGGTGGGCGACACGATCCAGACCCGGGCCGCGAACCCCTCGCGCACGATGGCCGGAAGGCGGGCGTGAAGCTCGGCATAGACAGCCTCGGACGGCAGGAACATCATCGCGCCGTCGGCCGTGTCGCCAGGGCTGATGTACTTGTCCGAGATGTCGCGGATGTGCTTGCGGACCGAATGCCCGAACGCGGCCAGCGCGCGCTTCTTCTGGTCGCGCTCCTCGGCCATGACGTAATGCTCGTAGGCTTCGAGCGGGAACTTGGCGTCGATGACGATGGGGCCCGGGGGGTTCGGCAGGTGGACCAAGCAGTCGGCGCGAGTGCCGTTCGGCATCTTCGCCTGCCACGTGTAGCTGTCGGCGGGCAGCGCCTTCGAGACGATGTCGTGCAGCTGGATCTCGCCGAAGGCGCCGCGGCTCTGCTTGTTCGCCAGGATGTCCTGCAGCGACAGCACGTCGCCCGACAGCTTCTGGATGTTGTCCTGCGCCTTGTCGATTGCCGCCAGCCGCTCTTGCAGCTTGGTCAGGGATGCACCGGTCTTCTCGGTCTGGCCATGCAGCACTTCCTGGATCTTCTCGTGCATCTCGCCGATGGAGCGTTGCTGGCGCAGGGTCGTCTCGGCCAGGCGCTCGGCCATCTGGCGCTGCACCTCGGCCAGTCGCGTCTCGACCGTCTGAAGGACGTGCATCTGGGTCTGCGCCGCCGTTTCGCTGACCGTCTGGAGCGAGCCGGCAAGCTGCGTCTGCCCCTGCCCCAGGCGGCGCAGCTCGCCCGCCAGCGCTTCGGTCGTGCGGGCCGAGCGGGCGGCGCGGAGGCTGGCCATGAGCAACAGCAGGACCACGAAAAAGCCGAGCGCCGCCGCCCCCAGAAGCAGCGGATCGGCCAGAAGACGGTCGAGCGTTCCGGTCATGTGCGCCCGAACAGCCGCTCGATGTCGCTGAGCGCGAGTTCGACATAGGTGGGGCGGCCGTGGTTGCACTGGCCGGAATGTGGGGTCGCCTCCATCTCGCGCAGGAGGGCGTTCATCTCTTCGGCGCGCATCCGGCGGCCCGAGCGGATCGAGCCGTGGCAGGCCATGCGCGAGAGGACTGCCTCGACCTTCGCGGTGACGGACAGGCTTTGCCCGAGGTCGTCGAGTTCGTCGAGAATGTCGCGCAGCATGGCCTCGGCGTTGACCTCGCCCAGGATCGCAGGGGTTTCGCGCACCGCGACTGCGCCTCCGCCGAACGCCTCGACCGTCAGGCCGGCGCGGGCGAGGTCGTCGGCGATCTCCAGAAGGCGGGCGGCGTCGCTATCGGAAAGCTCCACGATCTCGGGGATCAGCAGGGCCTGCGCGGCGACGCCGTTCTCGACCATCTGGCGCTTGAGCTTTTCGTAGACGAGGCGCTCGTGCGCGGCGTGCTGGTCCACGATGACCATGCCGCGTTCGGTCTGGGCGATTATGTAATTCTCGTGTACCTGCCCGCGCGCGGCGCCCAGCGGGTGCTGTTCGGGCGGGGTGTCGGGGGTGTCGTCTTCGACCACCTCGTCCACGCGGGCCGAGACCGGAGCATCGTTCCACGTGAAACCGCTTTCGGCGAAGCCGGTGGAGGCGGGACGCATGGGACGCGGCTGGCTGGGGCGGTCCATCTGGTAGACGCGCGGGGCTTCGGGTTCGGGGCGGAACGCGCCCAGCGTCGCCTGCGCCACGGTGGTCGAGGCACGGTGCCCGGCTTCGGCCAGCGCATGCTTCAGGGCCGACACGATCAGGCCGCGGACGACGCCCGGCTCGCGAAAGCGCACCTCGGTCTTGGCGGGGTGGACGTTCTGGTCGACGCGGGTCGGGTCGAGTTCGACGAACAGCGCGGCGACGGGGTGGCGGTCGCGGCTGAGGAAGTCCTGATAGGCGCCGCGCAGCGCGCCGTAGAGCAGCTTGTCCCGCACCGGACGACCGTTGACGAACAGGTACTGATGCGTCGCCGCCCCGCGCGAGAAGGTCGGCAAGGCGGCGTAGCCCGTCAGCGCCACGTCCTCGCGGTCGGCCTCGACCCGCAGGGCATTGTCGGCGAAATCGCGGCCGATCACGCGGGCGAGCCGGTCGTGCAGCGCGTCGAACAGGTCGCCCGAGCCGGGGTCCGCGCGGAACACCTCGCGCCCCTCGCCGCCGCCCGAAACGTCCGTCAGGCAGAAGCCGATGAAGGGCTCGGCCATGGCCAGCCGCTTGACCACGTCGCCAATGGCCTGCGCCTCGGCCCGGTCCGAGCGCAGGAACTTCAGCCGCGCGGGCGTCGCGTAGAACAGGTCACGCAGTTCGACCACGGTGCCTTTCGACAGCGCGGCGGGCTTTACCTTTTCCGCGCGCCCGCCCGAGACCGACAGGCACGCCCCCTCCCCGCCCACGACGCGCGAGGTCAGGGTCAGGCGCCCCACGGCGGCGAGCGAGGGCAGCGCCTCGCCCCGGAAGCCGAAGGAGCGGATGTTCAGCAGGTCGTCGCCGTCGATCTTAGAGGTCGCGTGCCGGTTCAGTGCCAGCGGCAATTCCTCGGGCGACATGCCGCAACCGTCGTCGGTGACGCGGATCAGGCTCTTGCCGCCCTCGGCATAGTCGATGCGGATGCGCGTCGCACCGGCATCGATAGCGTTCTCGACCAGCTCCTTCACCGCCGAGGCGGGGCGTTCCACGACTTCGCCGGCGGCGATCCGGTTGATCGCCGATTCGTCGAGCTGCCGTATGACGGTACGGGAGATGTTGCGGTCGTGGGCGGTCATGCCACAAAGGCTAGCACGACCGCCCGCATCGGGAAATGTGGAAATCTTCGGGCCGGGCGGTTTTCCCCGGCCCTTGGCGTCAGTCGGCGTCGACTCCCTCGGGCTGACCGACGATGACGAAGGACAGGTCCTCGGGGCGGTAGATACGTTCGGCCACGCGGGAGATATCGTCCAGCGTCACGGCCTCGATCCGGTCGTTGCGCGTCTCGATATAGTCGGGCTCCAGCCCGTCCATCTGCATGCCGACAAGAATCGAGGCGATGCTGCCGTTGCCGTCGAAGCGAAGCGGATAGGCACCGGTCAGGTAGGTCTTGGTGTCGGCCAACTCTTCTTCGGTCACGCCTTCGGCGATGCGACCCCATTCGTCGCGCACCACGTCCACCAGTTCGCCCGCCGTCGCGTTGGCCGAGTTCGCCTGCCCGCCCACCACGGCGCTGTATTCCATCGGGGCGAGGTAGGTGCCGATCCCGTAGGTGAGGCCGCGCTTGACGCGCACCTCCTCCATGAGGCGCGATTCAAAGCCGGCGCCGCCGAAGATCTCGTTCGCGACATAGGCCGGGAAAAAGTCCGGATCGTCGCGGGCGATCCCCTCGTGCCCGAACAGGATCACCGATTGCGGAATGGCAAGGTCCACGACTTCGACCCCCGGTTCGAGGTTCCAGCCGGCGTCGTCGGGCAGCGGCGCATCGCTGGATTGCGGCAGGTCGCCCAGGAGGTCGTCGAGCAGCGCGCCCAGTTCCTCGGGCGTGATGTCGCCGGCGGCCGAGACGTAGATGTGGTCCTTCACCAGCGTATCGCGATGCGCCTGCTGGATGTCTTCGCGAGTCAGGGTAACAACGCTTTCGGCCGTGCCCTCGACGGGGCTGCCATAAGGGTGGTCGCCGAAGGCCAGCCGGTCGAAGGTTTCGCGCGCGATGGCGCCGGGATCGGTCGCGTCGCTGGCGATGATCGACAGGACCTGGTCCTTGACCCGGGCAATGGCGTCCTCGGGGAACGACGGCTCGACGAGCGAGCGGCGCAGGAGGTCCACCGCCTCGTCCCGGTTCTCGGTCAGGAACTGCGCCGAGATCGACACCGCGTCGTCATAGGCATCGTAGCCGAAGCGCGCGGCGAGTTCGTCCCGCGCGGCGGCAAAGCCCTGCGCGTCCAGGTCGCCGGTGCCCTCTTCCAACAGGCCGGCCATCAGGTTGACCGCGCCCCGCTTGCCCTCGCGGTCGAGCGCGGCGCCGGGAACAAAGCGGATTTCCAGCGCGGTGAAGGGGATCGAGTGTTCCTCGACCAGCCAGGCGTCGATCCCGCCGGGCGATGTCACCTCCTGCACCTCGACGGCGGCGAGGGCGGGGCCGGCAAGAACCGCGAAGGCGGCGGCGAAGACGGTGCGGATCATTGCATGACCTCCGTGGCGGCGGGAACGGTGGTGGGAGCGACCGGCGCGTCGGCCCCCTCGGGCGCCTTGAGATAGCCGGTCACGGCGCGGTCGCGGTCGAAAACGCGGCGGGCGGCGGCCATGATGTCCTCGGCGGTGACGGCGTCGAGCAGGTCGGGCCACGCCTCGACGTCGGCGATCGTCAGGCCAGTGGTCAGCGCGCGCCCATAGCGGTTGGCCAGCGACTGCGGACTGTCGGATTCGTAGACCCGCGCGGCGCGCAGCTGGGTCTTGATCCGGTCGAGCTGTTCGGCGTCCACGCCATCCTCAAGGAAGTCGGCCAGTTCGCGGTCCAGCGCCGCCTCGGCATCCTCGAGCGACACGCCGGGCGCGGGTACGATCACCAGGCCGAAGGACGTGTCGTCATAGGAGGTGCCGTTGTAGAACGCGCTGGTGTGCAGGGCCTCGCCCGTGCCGAATTGCAGCCGCGTGTTCAGTTCGGACGTCTGCCCCGATCCCAGAACCTCGGCCAGCAGCGTCAGCGCGGCGGCCTCTTCCTGCGCACCCGAGTCGCGCTCGGGAGCGAGGTAGGTGCGGATCACGTAAGGTTGCGCGACGCGCGGGTCCTCGTAGGTCAGGCGGCGTTCGGCCAGTTGCGGGGGTTCCTGCGGACGGGTACGCTCGGGCAGGTCCTCGGTCGGCTCAAGGGGGCCGAAATGCTCTTCAGCAAGGTCGCGGACCTGTTCGGGCGTCACGTCGCCGGCGACCACGAGAACCGCGTTGTTGGGCGCGTAGTAACGCTCGTAGAACGAGGTGGCGTCGTCAAGTTCCAGCGCCTCGACCTCGTGCATCCAGCCGATGATCGGCCGCCCATAGGGGTGGTTCAGGTACTGCGCGGCGTCGCGCTGCTCGGAAAAGAGGGCGCCGGGGTCGTTCTCGATCCTTTGGTTGCGCTCTTCCTGCACGACGCGCAGCTCGGTCGCGATGTCGCGGTCGTCGAGCTGGAGATCGCGCATCCGGTCGGCCTCCATCTCCATCATCAGCTCCAGCCGGTCGGACGCGACGCGCTGGAAATAGGCGGTCTGGTCGTAGCTGGTGAAGGCGTTGTCGGTGCCGCCCTGCTGCGCCACGGTGCGGCTGAACTCGCCGGGTTCGAGGTCGTCGGTGCCCTTGAACATCAGGTGCTCGAGGTAGTGGGCGATGCCCGAGACGCCGGGCTCCTCGTCGGCGGCGCCGACCTTGTACCAGACCATGTTGACGACGACCGGCGCGCGGTGATCCTCGATCACGACGACATCCAGACCATTGTCCAGGGTGAAACTCGTGATCTCGGCAGCCTGGGCGGCAACGGCCGAAGCCAGGAACGCCACTGGGGCGAAGAAGCGCAGCATGAAGACCTCGCGGGTTGGCGGTTTCGCCCCCTAGGTATCGCCGCCGGCGCCGCGGGCAAACCCGGGGCTACGCGGTCGTGATAAGGGCGTGACGCCGATCAGTCCCAAGGGGTGGGGCCTTCGGGGGTCCACTGGCCGAAGATGTTCTCGCGGTGCCACTCCAGATAAGCCGGGTGCGGGGCGTCTCGCAGGTCAAGCGGCGGGTGCAGCCGACGGTCAGCGTTGATGAGCCGGGAAACCACGTCGCCCGGTACCTTGTTGCCCGAGACGAGGATCGTGCGATCCGCCGCCACGCTGGCGAGCCCGCGGTCGAACATCCAGTGCAACGTGCCCGACAGCGCGAGTCCATTGCGAACCGAGTCGTTGCCGCCGTCCGCCACGGGACGGATATGCGCGGCTTGCACCTCGGGGCGGCCACCGCCGTTGCGAAGCCGCAGGCCGGACATGGCGCAGCGGTCGTCATAGGCGGCCCGCACCTTTCGGCGGAAGGCCACCTCGCGGTAGGGGCGCCGGGTCAGACGCTCGATCACCGGGCGCTCGAACGGGACGGATGCCTCGGCAAGACCGGGCTGGACGGGGTCGTAGCGGGTCGCCTCCTGCCGTTCGAGGTCCTGCGGCAGGCCAAGATTCACGATCCGCGCGAACTCGGCCTCGGGCAGACGCCGGACAGCGCTTTGCTGCGCACCGCCGGACTTGGGTGTCCCGTCTGGACGGCTGAGTGCGCTTTCCAAAGGGCGCCCGTCGATCAGGCGCGGCACGTTCGTGTCAAACGCCAGGAACGTGCCCGGCGCGATGAGGGCCAGATAGCGCCCCACGATCCCGGGGTTAGGGATGACCTGGCTGATCTTCCCGACCGCGAAATAGCCGCGGGGACCGGCCTTCACCGGCTCGTAATAGACGACCCAGTCGCCAACGCCCTCGGTGACGGCCTTCAGATACGCCTTCGGGAAGTCGTAGTGCACCGCCGGCTCGTCATCGTAGATCGAGCCGGCCCGGTGCAGAAGGACGAGCTTGACCACGCGCCCGGCCCGGCCGCCCTAGCCTTCGGGCGGGGCTGAGGGCGTGCGGACGCCCTGCTGGCGCAGGCGCTGCAGCTCCTGGTACTGGTCGAGCGACTGGTTCCGGTAAGCCCGGTAGTAGGTCGTCGTGCCGAACATGCGTTCAAGCAGGCGACCGCTCTGGGTCTCGCGGAAGGCGCGGTCCTCGGCGGCGAGCTGCGTGCGGATGCCGCTCTCGACCCCGAAGCGGCCTGCGTACCGGATCAACTCGGGGCCCTGAACCGGCCCGGCCAGCGCACCGGGGTTGCCGCCGAGCGCGGCGATCGCGTCGGCCTGCGGTGTCTGGTCGGTGCGGTTGCTTCCGCCGGGCGTCGGGGGCGGAAGCTCGACCAGGCTTTGCGGTTGCTCCAGCGGCTTGTTCGGCACGATCGAGAATTCGTCCGGCCCGTTGCCGCTGTTCACCGGGCGGATCAGGTCGGGCTCGCCCGCGCCGCCGCACCCCGCCAGAGCGGCGACAAGCGCCAGTGTCGCAAAGCGAAGCGTGGTGGTCATCTCGCGTCTCCCGTCCCTTGGGTCCGTGCCATATCTCATGCGCGCCCGCCCGTCACGCCGTCTTCGACCGGCCAGTGAACAGGATCAAGCCCAACGCCCCCGCAAAGATCGAGATGTCGGCCACGTTGAAGCTGTAGGGGTTGTCGATGCCGCAGCAGGTCACGTTCAGGAAATCCGCCACCGCGCCGTAGACCAGCCGGTCGAGCACGTTGCCCAAGGCCCCGCCCACGAGCACCCCGCCCGAGATCATGGCCCAGCGGCCGGGCCGCTCGCGCCGCAGCCAGATCACCACCCAGGCCGAGATGGCGACCGCCAGCGCGACCAGGATCCAGCGGGTGACGCCCTCGCCGGCGAAGAGGCCGAAGTTCACGCCGCGGTTCCACGCCATACGGAAGGTGACGAGGGGCGGCAGCACCTCGATCACGCCGCGGGTGGACAGGCCCAGAAGCTGGACCACAATCACCTTGGTCAGCTGGTCCAGCACGAACACGACCGCCGCGCTTTGCCACAGAAGCCTCATCAATGCGCCTTTCGAGCGGGGGGGGAGCGCGCGCCGCATCAGTGGCGGAAGTGCCGTTGGCCGGTGAACACCATAGCCAGCCCCGCCTCGTCCGCGGCGGCGATCACCTCGTCGTCGCGCATCGACCCACCGGGCTGGATCACCGCACGCGCGCCGGCGCCGGCAGCCGCAAGAAGGCCGTCCGAGAAGGGGAAGAATGCGTCCGATGCGACCACCGAGCCGACGGTGGGGGTGTCGGGCAGGCCCAGCGCCTCCGTCATGTCCTGCGCCTTGCGCGCGGCGATGCGGGTAGAATCGACGCGGCTCATCTGGCCCGCACCGACGCCGACGGTCGCGCCGCCCTTCGCGTAGACGATGGCATTCGATTTCACGTGCTTTGCGACCGTCCACGCAAAGAGCAGGTCGGCGATCTGGTCGTCCGTCGGGGCGAGCTTGGTGACGACCTTCAGATCCTCAGCCGTGATGCGCCCGTTGTCGCGGTCCTGCACGAGATATCCGCCCGAGACCTGCCGCCAGGTCTGCCCCGGCGCGCCCGCATCGGCGAGGCCGTCCGTCGTCAGAAGGCGCAGGTTCTTCTTGGCGGCGAAGACCTCTCGCGCGGCGTCATCCGCGCCGGGGGCTATGACGACCTCGGTGAAAATGCCGGTGATCGCGCGGGCGGTTTCCTCGTCCAGCGGGCGGTTCAGCGCGACGATGCCGCCGAACGCAGAGACGCGGTCGCAGTCATACGCGCGGGCGTAGGCCTCGGACAGGGTGCCGGCCTGGGCCACGCCGCAGGGGTTGGCGTGCTTGACGATCACGCAGGTCGGACCGGCATCCGCGAACTCGGACAGAAGCTCGAACGCGGCGTCGGTATCGTTGATGTTGTTGTAGGACAACTCCTTGCCCTGGTGCTGCATCGCCGTCGCCACGCCGGGGCGGTTCGAGCCGTCAGTGTAGAAGGCGGCCGATTGGTGCGGGTTCTCGCCGTAGCGCATGGTTTGCTTCAGCGTCCCGGCAATCGCGCGGCGGCGGGGCGTGGGTTCGCCAACCGCGCCCGCCATCCAGCCTGAGACGGCCGCGTCATAGGCCGCGGTGCGGGCATAGGCGCGCTGCGCCAGCGTCTGGCGGAAGGCGCGCGAGGTCTGGCCGCCATTGTCGTCCAGCTCGACCAGCAGGGCGGCGTAGTCCTCGACGTCCACCATCACGGTGACGTAGTCGTGATTCTTGGCGCCGGCGCGGATCATGGCGGGGCCGCCGATGTCGATATTCTCGACCGCCTCCGCGTAGTCGGCGCCGCGTGCCACTGTCGCCTCAAACGGGTAAAGGTTCACCACCAGGAGGTCGATTGCGCCGATGCCGTGATCCTCCATCGCCTGGGCGTGGGCGGGGTCGTCGCGCAGGGCCAGCAGGCCGCCGTGGATTTTCGGATGCAGGGTCTTGACCCGGCCGTCCATCATCTCGGGCGAGCCGGTGACTTCGCTGACGTCGCGCACCTCTAGCCCCGCATCGCGCAGCGCCTTGGCCGAGCCGCCGGTCGACAGGATCTCGACCCCGCGCGCGGCAAGCGCCTGTCCAAGTTCGATCAGGCCGTTCTTGTCCGACACGGACAGGAGGGCGCGTTTGAGGGGGACGAGATCGGGCATGGGCACTCCGGCACAGTTCAGGCGAGCACGGGGCGATCCCCGTGAGCGAGGTCGCGCACGGCATCGGGGGTTTGGTCGGCTTTTGCAAGGGTCCAGGTCACGCGGGTGGCGTAATCCGCCACCGTGGAGCTCAAAACGATCTGCCGTGCGGGCGTCGGTTCAAGCTCGCCCACGTCAAGATAGACCGACGGTTCCAGCGACAGCGCCGCGTTGCCGGTGTGGCGGAACACCCACCGCTCGCCTGAACCCAGCGCCAGGTCGAAGGAGTGGCCGTCGGTGCCGAACGCGGCCTCGACATCTGGGTGGAGGTGAAAGCGGATGGCGAAGGGCAGCCTTCCGCCCGCGGCGTCGAGTGCGGCGTCGAGGATCGGCTCGTCCTCGGTCTCGATCGTGGCGATGACGTCCTCGCCCTGCACGCCGCGCCCGTCATGGTCGAGGTAGACCTGCCGCACGTGGGTCAGGCCGTGGCTGCGGACGTAGCCGTCGTGCCCGGCGATGAGGCCGGTCGACAGGTCGCTGCGGCGCCGCTCGACCCGGACATCGCGGGGCGCGTCGACGATCACTCCGTCGGTCCCCAGCCGGGACGAGGATAGCCCGGCGAGAGTCAGCGTGGAATGTGACGGCGTCGCCCGTCCGGCCCGGCGCCAGCGGTCGCCGAAGGTGCGCCCCGAGCCGCAGTTCACGATCAGCGGGCGGCGGCCCGACGTCAGCTCGAACGCGAGGGTCGAGGCGTGGCCGTCGGTCGAATGCGCCCCCTCGGGCGGGGGCGCCGCATCCATCAGAAGCGTCGTGCGCCCGTGGGCGAGGCGCATGTATCCCATCGCCCGATCCGCAGGAAGCGTGGGGCGAACGCGCGACCCGGCCAGCGCCTGGTCGACGAGGCCCGTCGCGCCGCGCCCGCCGCCGTGGAATCGCGGCAGGGCGCCATCGGTGTGGCGCAGCGTCCGGATGACCGGGGCGATCCGCTCGAGCGCGTCGGTCAGGAACCGGGGGACCGGGGCCTCGGTCACCTCAAGGTCGGTGCGGATGCGGACGAGCTGGGCAAAGATGCGGGCAAGCGCCTCGGTGTTGCGGGTCGGCAGGGTGCCGTCGGGCTCGACCGTGGCGGTGATCTCGGCCTCCAGCGCCTGCAGCGCCTTTGCACGATACCTGGCAAGACCGGCGAGCGTCCCGGTCGCCAGCAGCAGCCCGGCCAGCGCATCGAAGCGGCGGGGCCCGGGCCGGACACGGCGCCAGGACCGGGCGAGCTGCCGCGCCTGCACCCGCAGCGATACGCGGGCAACGCGGTCGCGCGGCCGCGTGCCCATCATCAGGATGCCGGAATGGTCGATCAGCCGCAGCACCCGCCGGCCCAACAGGTCGGGCCGCCAGCCCGGCCCGGCGCCGCGCCCGTAGCGTGCGATCCACTCGTCGAGCCAGGCGCGCGCCGTGCGGTCCCCCGCCCCCGTCGCGGCGAGATCGTCGAGCCAGCCGAACGCGTGCAGCGTTTCCTCGAAGGCGGGTTCGGGGATCGGCAGGTCCCAGATCGGCGTCTCGGGGGCGTCGACGCTGTAGCCGAGGAACATGAACTCGCCCGTCAGCATCTTCTGCCCGCGATGCACGCGCCCCGTGTCGCGCGGACCGGGACGGACGAGGAACTCGGCCTCCACCTGACGGCGACGGTCGTTCCAGATCAGAAGGCGGTCCAGTCGGGTCAGGTCGTTCGGGGGCACGGGCATTGCTTTCCTGGCGCGACCGAGCCTAGCCGAGCCCGCCCGCGCTGTCATCGTCGCCGGTGGGACGCCGCAGGACCGTGACGAAGAAGCCGTCCATGCCGCCAAGCTCGGGCCAGTAGTCGGGCCGCAGGCGCAGCCCCTCGACCCCGATCCATTCCGGATCGATGCCGGGCAGCGCAAGGGGCGCGACCTCGACCGTCAGGCCGGGGTGGCGGGCAAGCGCGTCGCGGACCTGCTCCTCGCCCTCGTCGATCAGCAGAGAGCAGGTGCAGAACACGACGCGGCCGCCCGGCTTGACCAGCGACAGGGCGCGGTCGATCAGCCGCTCCTGCAGGGCGAAGAGGTCGGGGAAGTTGTCGGCGGTCTTGGCCACGGGCAGGTCGGGATGGCGCCGGATCGTTCCAGTGGCCGAGCATGGCGCGTCGAGCAGCACCGCGTCGAACGGCCCCCCCTGCCAGTCGAGCGCGTCGGCGGCCACGATCTCGGCCGTCAGGGCGCAGCGGTCGAGATTCTCGCGCACCTGCACCAGCCGCCCCTCGGAGATGTCGAGCGCGGTGACCTCGGCCCCGGCAGCGGCGAGCTGCAGCGTCTTGCCGCCGGGCGCGGCGCACATGTCGAGCACCCGCTCGCCCGGCTGCGGGTCCAGCGCACGCACCGGCACGGTGGCGGCGGCGTCCTGTACCCACCACGCGCCCTCGTCATAGCCGGGCAGCTTCGACACCTGCCCCTGGCGCGCAAGCCGCACCGATCCGGTGGGCGTGACGGTGCCGCCAAGCTGTGTGACCCAGCGCTCGGGGTCGTCCTTCACCGTCAGGTCAAGCGGCGCGCCGGCGGCGAAGGCCGCTTCCATCGCCGCGACGGCGGCCTTGCCGTAATCGGCGACCAGCGGCTTGCGCAGCCACTTTGGCAGGTGGGGGATCGGCAGCGCCTCCCACGCCTCGGGACCCTTGCGCAGGACGTTGCGCAGGACCGCGTTGACCAGCCCCGCCTGGCCCTTGCCGCGCTCGGTCCCGCGCGACAGGTCCACCGCCGCGCCGACCACGCCGTGGGGCGCGGCGCCCTCGACATAGATCTCGCACAGGGCGAGCCGCATGACGTTCAGCACCTCGGGCCGCGGCTTCATCCGCAGATGCGGGCCAAGCGCCCGGTCGGCGCGGTCCTTCCAGCGTAGCGTCGTCAGCGCGAGCCTGAGCGCGCGGGCACGCTCGGGGCCGGAAAGTGGCGACAGGAACTTGTCCGAAACCTCGGGCAGCAGGCGGCCGTTCTCGGTCACCTCTCGGATCAGCGAAAGCGCGGCGGCGCGGGCGGTGTCCATGGGGCGAGACCTTGTTGCAGGAACGGCGGTGCGTATATGACGAAAAACACGTGTTTGACCAGCGAGGCGAGCCATGGACGATCGCAAGGACCTTCCCCCCGAGGCGATCCGTGCCCTCGAAGAAGCCGAGGCGCGGCGCAAGGCGGCCAAGCCGCTGGAGCTGCCGCCCGAGCTTGGCGGCCGCGACGGCCCCGAAGCCATCCGCTATGGCGACTGGGAAAAGAAGGGCATCGCCATCGACTTCTAAGCGTCAGTCGAGGCCGAGCACGTTCACCATGTCGTAATGCCCCGGCACGCGACTTTCCGTCCAGAGCGCGGCGCGGATCGCGCCCTTGGCGAACAGGGCGCGGTCGTTGGCGACGTGGCTCAGGGTGAGCGTCTCGCCCGGGCCCGCGAACACCACGTCGTGCGCGCCGATGATCGAGCCGCCGCGGACTGCGTGGAAGCCGATGGCGCCGGGCTCGCGCTCTCCCGTCAGCCCATCGCGGGCGCGGTCGGCCACGTCGTCCAGCGCCACGCCGCGTCCCTTGGCCGCGGCCTCGCCCAGCATTAGGGCAGTGCCCGAGGGCGCGTCGACCTTGTGGCGGTGATGCGCCTCGACGATCTCGATGTCGTATTCCAGGCCGAGACTCGCCGCGACACGTTCGACCAGCGAGGTCAGCAGGTTGACGCCGAGGCTCATGTTGCCGGCGCGCACGATCGCGATGTCTCGCGCGGCCTCGTCGATGGCGGCGATGTCCTTCTCCGTCAGGCCCGTCGTGCCGATCACATGGGCCACGCCCGCCTCTGCGCAGGCGCGCGACAGGGCCACGGTGGCGGCCGGCGCGGTGAAGTCGACCACCGCGTCCGCACCGGCGATCCCCTGCGCGGCACCGCCCGAGACGGTGACGCCCCGCCCCGTGCCGCACATCTCGCCCAGGTCCTGCCCGACCCACGCGTGTTCCGGCCGTTCGATCGCGCCCGACAGCTCGGCGCCGTCGGCCTCTTCAACCGCCTTCACCAGCATCTGGCCCATCCGGCCCGACACGCCCGCGATCGCGATCTTCATGGCTGTCCCCCGTATCCGTTGGCCGGCAGCTAGCCCGGATCGGCGCCCGCCCGCAACGTCCTGTTGCACCGCCCCGGAGAGGTGAATATCTGCGACCCATGTCCAAGAACCGTTTTTCCGAAGGCTCCGGCCCCTCCCAGCGGCAGCTTCGCGTCGGCGAGCTGATCCGCCGCACGCTGTCGGACGTGCTGAACCAGGGGGATATCCACGATCCGGACCTCAACCGTCTGTCGATCACCGTGACCGAGGTGCGCACCTCGCCCGATCTCAGGATCGCGACCGTCTATGTCCTGCCGCTTGGCGGGCATAATCGGCAGGAGGCGATCGCCGGCCTCAAGCGCAACAAGCACGAGCTGCGCCGCACCCTGTCGAAAGAGACGACGCTGAAGTTCACGCCCGACCTGCGCTTCGTCATCGACGAGACGTTCGACCGCCTCGACGAAACGCGCGAGCTCTTCGCCCGCGAGGATGTCCAGCGCGACCTGCGGGACGACAAAGGCGACGACGACGGGGACGAGGCGTGATCCGCGCGGCACTGGTTGCGCTGGGTGTTACGGCGCTGCCCGCGGCCGCGGCCGAATGCGAGGACGTGTCCTTCGACGGGGCCGGCTTTACCGTGTGCCGGATCGACCCCGCGACCGAGGACGTGCGCCTGTTCCTGCGCGACGAGGCCAGCGCCCCCTATGCCAGCTTCCGCTCGGTCAACCGGGCGCTCGAAGGCGAGGGGCGGACGCTGGGCGTGGCGATGAACGCCGGGATGTACCACACCGACCGCTCTCCGGTCGGGCTGTATGTCGAGGGTGGCGAGACCGAGCGCGAGATCGTCACCACCGAAGGGCCCGGCAATTTCGGCCTGCTGCCGAACGGTGTGCTGTGCCTGTCCGAGGACCGCGCGCAGGTGATCGAAAGCCGCACCTTTGCCGCCGATCCGCCCGACTGCACCTACGCCACGCAGTCGGGGCCGATGCTGGTGATCGACGGCGAGCTGCACCCGCGGTTCCTGGCCGATTCCGATTCGACCTTCATCCGCAACGGCGCCGGCGTCGGGCCGGGCGGGACGCTCTACCTCGCGATCTCGAACGAGGCAGTGAACTTCCACACGTTCGGCCGCCTGTTTCGCGACGAGCTGGGCGTGCAGAACGCGCTTTATTTCGACGGCAACATCTCGCGGCTTTACGATTCCGGCTCGGGGCGGCATGACGCGGGCTGGCCCATGGGGCCGATCATCGGAACGGTGACGGAGGACTGATGGCACGCCGTAAGAAGGGGCGCGACGTCTCGGGCTGGCTGGTCGTGGACAAGCCGGCGGGGATCGGCTCGACCGACGTCGTCAACAAGGTCCGCTGGGCCTTCGAGGCGAAGAAGGCGGGCCACGCGGGCACGCTGGACCCCGATGCGACGGGGGTTCTTGTCGTGGCACTGGGCGAGGCGACGAAGATCGTGTCGTCGATCACCGACGCGCTGAAGGCCTATGACTTCACCGTCCGCTGGGGCGCACAGACCACCACTGACGATGCGTCGGGCGAGGTGCTGGAAAGCTCGGACGCGCGGCCATCGCCCGAGGCGATCGAGGCCGCCCTGCCCGGCTATGTCGGCGACATCATGCAGACGCCCCCCGCCTTTTCGGCGGTGAAGGTGGACGGCCGCCGCGCCTACGACATGGCGCGCGAGGGCGAGACGCCCGAGCTTCAGGCCCGTCCCCTTTTCGTGGACGAGCTGGTGCTGGAAGAGGCCGACGAGGACACGGCCGAGCTGCACCTGGTCTGCGGCAAGGGCGGCTATGTGCGCGCCATCGCCCGCGACCTGGGGCAGGAGTTGGGGTGCCTCGGGCACGTCGTTTCGCTGCGGCGGGTATGGTCGGGGCCGTTCGACCTTGACCAGGCGGTGACGATGGAGCGGATCGAGGAGCTTGCCCGCAGCGAAGAGATCGACCAGCTGCTGCTGCCGGTCGAGATGGGGCTGTCCGACCTGCCCGTCTGCCACGTGAACCAGATCGCGGCGGCCAGGATTCGCAACGGCAACGCGGCAGAGGTCTTGTCGACCGCGGCCGAGTTCGGCGACCTCGCCTGGGCCGCGCATCAGGGGCAGGCAGTCGCGCTGGGGCAATATCGCGCGGGGCAGTTCCACCCCACCCGGGTCCTTCTGACGTGATCGAACGGCAGCACCTGAAGGGCGATGCGCCCAGCGTCGCGGTCTATTCGGACTGCGAACACTACCGCTACACCCTGACCCGGGTCTGGGACCCGGCGGGAGAGAAGGCGCTGTTCGTGATGCTGAACCCCTCGACCGCGACCGAGGTGCAGAACGATCCCACGGTCGAACGGTGCGAGCGTCGCGCCCGGACACTGGGTTTCGGCGCGTTCAGGGTGTGCAACATCTTTGCCTGGCGCGACACCGATCCTATGGCCATGCGTCGCTCGGCCGAGCCCGTGGGCCGCCCCGAAAACGACGAGGCCATCGTCGCGGGCTGCCACTGGGCCGATACCATCGTCTGCGCCTGGGGCACCCACGGTGCGCATCTGGACCGGGGGCCCGAGGTCGAGCGGCTGATGCGGGGTACGGGGCGCATGCTGCACCACCTGGGGCTGACCAAGGCGGGGCATCCCAAGCACCCGCTTTACATCCCTTACGCCGAGGCGCCGCGGGTCTGGGCCTAGCCCCCTTCCCAAGCGCCGGCCTTCTCGTTATACGCCCGCTTCGTCGCGCGAATCCTGCGCGGCAGGGCCCGTGCTGGACGACATCCCGGCCGGCGCCGTCACACTCGACCCAAAAGGAGACACCCGATGTCGATTACGCCCGAAGACAAGCAAAAGGTCATCAACGACTTCGCCACGAAGTCCGGTGACACCGGTTCCCCCGAGGTGCAGGTCGCGATCCTGACGCACCGCATCGCGGCGCTGACCGAGCACTTCAAGACGCACCACAAGGACAACCACTCGCGCCGTGGCCTGCTGAAGCTCGTCGCGCAGCGCCGGAAGCTTTTGGACTACACCAAGGCGAAGAACGAGCAGCGTTACCGCGACCTCATCGAGCGCCTCGGCATCCGCCGCTGAGCCGCACCGCCTTACGGTTACGCCAAAGCCGCCCCTCGGGGCGGCTTTTTTGTGTGAGAGATCCTGTAGGAGTCGCGTGAGAGAACCGTGAGACTCTCGTATGAGGCACGGGCGCGCCGCGATGCCTCTCAGAAGCGGTACGAGCCCTTGAGCATGAGCGTCGTCCCGCTGGCGCCGTCGCCGTAGTCGAGGCACCCGTCGTCGCTGCACAGGGTCGGCTCGTCGAAGACGTCGTAGATGCCTTCGAGGCCCAGCGAGAACTGCGGGGTCACGTTCACGGCGCCGCCGATGCCGATGAAGTAGCCGCCCGTGGCCTCGTCCCCGATGGTCAGGCGGGACAGGCCGGCGGTGACGTAGGGCATGGCGCGTCCGGCGTCGTAGCCGCCGATCGCCTTGAAGCGCACCAGGTTGGCCCAGTCGTCGACC
The DNA here is from genome assembly GCF_042089775.1 of Palleronia sp. NCBI lineage: Bacteria > Pseudomonadati > Pseudomonadota > Alphaproteobacteria > Rhodobacterales > Roseobacteraceae > Palleronia > Palleronia sp. The sequence goes on along the minus strand of NZ_JBELKF010000003.1, from coordinate 92,263 downwards.
TCGATCGTGCCACTGTCGCCGCCGCGATTTCCGACGCTTTCGCGGTACTCGACGTCGCCGACATGGAAGATGTCGAGAGAGACCTCTCCGCCGATGACGAAGGGATAGACGGGCGCGAGATAGCCGGCATGGGCGCCGATATAGCCCTGCTCGATCGTGTCGGTGGTGTCGCCGCCGCCCACGTCGCCCTCGGCGTCGTAGCCGAAGCGGCCGTACTGAATGCCGGCATAGGGGCCGCTCATCTCGCCGCCGCCCATATAGGCCTGCGCGACGCTTGCTCCGGCGTGAAGCGATAGGAGGGCCGTCGCCCCCAGCACTGCTGCGATCCTCATGGATGCCTCTTGTCTATTTCTTGTTTTTCCGACCTCTTACGGCGCCATCCCTGCCCCGACGAGGGATCATGTGCGCACCCGCGCATGTGCGCCCGGAGGTGTTGCCCCGGCGCAAATCCGGCGGAAATCCGCTTCGCCTAGCAAGGGGGCCTGTTTTCGTGTATGGGCGCCCCATCTGAGACGTGACGCCCTGACCCCGGCGCATGAGATGATGGAGGGGTCGGCGGCAATACGGCCGCCATGCAAACGGACCGGCAGAGAGGGCTCTGCGCGGCCCAGACAGGATACGACAGATGTTCAACGAAACGAAGAAATCGATGCAGTGGGGCGAAGAGACCCTCACGCTCGAGACCGGGAAGGTTGCGCGGCAGGCCGATGGCACCGTGATCGCGACCCTTGGCGAGACCTCGGTGATGGCCAACGTCACCTATGCCCGCCAGCAGAAGCCCGGCCAGGACTTCTTCCCGCTGACCGTGCATTACCAGGAAAAATACTACGCCGCGGGCAAGATCCCCGGCGGCTTCTTCAAGCGCGAGGCCCGGCCGACCGAGAAGGAGACGCTGACCGCCCGCCTGATCGACCGTCCGATCCGCCCGCTCTTCGTCCCCGGCTTCAAGAACGAAGTGCTCGTGATGTGCACCGTGCTGAGCCATGACCTCGTCAACGACCCTGACGTCGTCGCGATGATCGCCGCCTCGGCCGCGCTGACGCTGTCGGGCGCCCCGTTCATGGGCCCGATCGCCGGCTGCCGCGTGGGTTACGAGGGCGGCGAATACGTGCTGAACCCCGAAATCGACGACATGCACAAGCTGCGCGACAACCCCGAGCAGCGTCTCGACCTGATCGTCGCGGGCACCCATGACGCCGTGATGATGGTCGAATCGGAAGCCTACGAGCTGACCGAGGAAGAGATGCTGGGCGCGGTGAACTTCGCACACGAGCAGATCAAGCCGGTGATCGAGCTGATCATCGACCTGGCCGAAGCCGCCGCGAAAGAGCCGTTCGACTTTCAGCCGCCCGATTATTCGGCGCTGTACGACGCCGTGAAGGCCGCGGGCGAGGACAAGATGCGCGCCGCCTTCGCGATCACCGACAAGCAGCAGCGCACGACCGCCATCGCGGATGCCCGCGAGCACGTGCGCAGCCAGCTGAGCGAAGAGCAGCTCGAGGATTCGAACCTCGGCTCGGCCTTCAAGAAGCTGGAATCGTCGATCCTGCGCGGCGACGTGGTCAAGGGCGGCAAGCGGATCGACGGTCGTGCGACCGACGAGGTCCGCTCGATCGTGTCCGAGACTGGCATCCTGCCCCGGACCCACGGCTCGGCCCTGTTCACCCGTGGCGAGACGCAGGCGCTGGTCGTGACCACGCTGGGCACCGGCGACGACGAGCAGATGATCGACGCGCTGCAAGGCACGTACCGGTCGAACTTCCTGCTGCATTACAACTTCCCGCCGTATTCGGTCGGTGAAGTGGGTCGCGTGGGGTCGCCCGGCCGTCGCGAGATCGGCCACGGCAAGCTGGCGTGGCGTGCGCTGCAGGCGGTCCTGCCGCCGGCGACGGACTTCCCCTACACGATCCGCCTGGTGTCCGAGATCACCGAGTCGAACGGCTCGTCCTCGATGGCATCGGTCTGCGGTGGCTCGCTGTCGATGATGGATGCGGGCGTTCCGCTGAAGGCGCCGGTGGCCGGTGTGGCCATGGGCCTGATCCTGGAAGAGGACGGCGACTACGCCATCCTGACCGACATCCTGGGCGACGAGGATCACCTCGGCGACATGGACTTCAAGGTCGCAGGCACCGAGAACGGCATCACGTCGCTGCAGATGGACATCAAGGTCGCGGGCATCACGCCCGAGATCATGGAGAAGGCGCTGGCCCAGGCGAAAGCCGGCCGCCTGCACATCCTGAACGAGATGTCGAAGGCGATCAGCGAGGCCGGCGCATTCTCGGCCCACGCCCCGCGCATCGAGACGATGCAGATCCCGACCGACAAGATCCGTGAAGTCATCGGATCGGGCGGCAAGGTCATCCGCGAGATCGTCGAAGTCTCGGGCGCCAAGGTCGACATCAACGATGACGGCATCATCAAGATTGCGTCGGCCAACGGCGAGGCCATCCAGAAGGCCTACGACATGATCTATTCGATCGTGGCGGAACCCGAGGAAGGCAAGGTCTACAAGGGCACGGTCGTCAAGATCGTGGACTTCGGCGCCTTCGTGAACTTCTTCGGCAAGCGCGACGGCCTGGTGCATGTCAGCCAGATCGAGAACCGCCGCCTGAACCATCCTTCGGACGTTCTGAAGGAAGGCCAGGAGGTCTGGGTCAAGCTGCTGGGCTTCGACGACCGCGGCAAGGTCCGCCTTGCGATGAAGATGGTCGACCAGGAGACCGGCGAAGAAGTCACCGAGGAACAGCCCGCCGAAGGCTGAATCCCGGCCCTGCCCACAGGAAAGCCCCGGCCTTGCGCCGGGGCTTTTCGTTTGCCCCCGGGAACCGACGCTGGCGAGGGGGCTTCACGTTATCGTAAAAGCTCTGCGGAAACCCGATCTTGTATCATAGGTTGGGTATCCTGACCGATAGAAGAACACGAAGGGGACACGAGTATGGATCGTCGCGATTTCATCATGGCCGGCATGGCGACTTTCGGCGCCGCGCTGACCGGCTTGCCGGCCGCCGCACAGGAACTTCCGCCGCATCTGCAACCGGCGTTCGTGACGCTGCGCCACCCGCTGCCGCCGGGCGAAGTCCACGTGTTCCCCGACCATTTCCAGCTGTTCTGGACGATGCCGGACGGCAAGGCATGGCGCTATGGCATCCGTGTCGGCCGCGACAGCCTGTACGAGCCCGGCCAGTATTACGTCGGTGCCAAGAAGGAGTGGCCGTCCTGGACGCCCACTCCCGCCATGATCGAGCGCGAGCCCGAGAAGTACGCCCAGCATTCCGACGGGATGCCCGGCGGCCCCGACAATCCGCTGGGCGCCCGTGCGCTCTACCTGTTCCAGGAGGGGCGCGGCGACACCTACCTGCGGATCCACGGCACGCCCGACATCAGCAGCATCGGCCGCGCCGTGTCGAACGGCTGCGCCGGCCTGACGAACGAGCATATCAAGATGCTGTACGAGCAGGTGCCGATGGAGGCCCGCGTGGTGCTCTATCCCAAGATGGCCTGAGCGGCCGCGCATTTAGCACGATCTGCAAGGGCCTCTCTGACCGAGAGGCCCTTTTTGCATCCCGGCCTTCGGGGAACCTGCTGTTGCTCTTTCGCGCTTACCCCCACGACAGCCGAGCGGGGTGCGACATCCTGCTTGGCCGTCACCGGTGGACGGGATCGGCAGGGGCCCCATCTTGGGAACAGAATAATTCGAGGGTAGGCCATGGATACGTTTCTGGGACTCGACGCGCTCATGCTGGCCCGAATCCAGTTCGGCTTTACTGTCGCCTTCCACTTCATCTTTCCCGCCATCACCATCGGCCTTGCGAGCTACCTTGCCGTCCTGAACGCCCAGTACCTGCGCACCAAGGACGAGGCATATATGCGCCTGTTCAAGTACTGGGTGAAGATCTTCGCGATCTGCTTTGCCATGGGCGTCGTCTCGGGGATCGTGATGTCCTACCAGTTCGGCACGAACTGGTCGGTGTTCTCGGATCTCGCTGGTCCGGTGATCGGGCCGCTGATGGCCTACGAGGTGCTGACCGCCTTCTTCCTCGAGGCCGGGTTCCTGGGGATCATGCTGTTCGGGCGCGGCAAGGTCGGCCCCGGCCTGCACATGTTCGCCACCCTCATGGTTGCCGTGGGCACCGCGATCTCGGCCACGTGGATCCTGTCGGTGAACAGCTGGATGCACACGCCCGCCGGCTACACGATGGGCGAGAACGGGCAGTTCCTGCCTGACGACTGGCTTCGGATCATCTTCAACCCGTCCTTCCCGTACCGCCTCGCGCATACGCTGACGGCGGCCTATCTGGCGACGGCCTTCCTTGTCGGGGGGGTGGGTGCGTGGCACCTCTTGAAGGGGCGTCGCGACAATCCCGGCGTCCGCACGATGTTCTCGATGGCGATGTGGATGGCGGCCATCGTGGCCCCGCTACAGGTGTTCATCGGGCACGAGCACGGCCTCAACACGTTCGAGTACCAGCCCACCAAGGTCCTCGCGATGGAGGGACATTTCGAGACCTCCGAGGACGGCATTCCGCTGATCCTCTTCGGCATTCCCGACCAGGAAGCGGGAGAGATGCTCTATGAGCTGAAGATCCCGCGCATCGGCGGCCCGATCCTGGGCAAGGGTTGGAACGCCTCGCTGGAGGGGCTGGATACGGTGCCTCGCAGCGAAGAGCCGCCCGTGATCGTCGTGTTCTACTCTTTCCGTGTGATGGTGGGGCTTGGGCTTCTGATGGTCACGATCGGGATGTGGTCGCTGTGGGCCCGCTGGCGCGGCAAGCTGTACTCCGACAGATGGCTGCACCGGGCCGCGCTGCTGATGTCGCCTGCCGGTCTGGTCGCGATCATCGCCGGCTGGATCACCACCGAGGTCGGCCGCCAGCCTTACACGGTCTACGGGATGCTGCGGACGCCGGACTCGGTCTCGCCCATCGGCGCGCAGGCCGTGGGGACGTCGCTGATCGCCTTCATCGTGACCTACTTCATGATCTTCGGCGCGGGGGTGCTTTACCTGCTCGTCCTGATGGGCAAGCCGCCCCAGCCCGGTGAGGAGGATCAGAAGGGCGCCGAGGGTCCGATCCGCAGCGCCGGCATCACGCCTGCCTCCAATCCCAAGAACGCACCGGCCGAATAAGGAAACAGAGCATGGGTATCAGCTTGGACCTCACCGTTGCCTGGGCTCTCCTTCTGGCGTTTGCCGTCTATACCTACGTGGTGCTGGACGGGTTCGACCTGGGGATCGGAATCCTTTACCCCGTGTTTCCGTCGAAAGAGGACCGCGACCTGATGATGAACACGGTCGCGCCGGTCTGGGACGGGAACGAGACGTGGCTCGTCCTTGGCGGCGGGGGTCTTCTGGCCGCCTTTCCGCTGGCCTATGCGGTCATCCTGCCGGCGCTCTACCCGCCGATCATCGCGATGCTGCTGGCGCTGATTTTCCGCGGCGTCGCGTTCGAGGCCCGCTGGCGCGCCGATTCGCGCTTTTCGCGCAAGTTCTGGGACTATGCCTTCATCGGCGGATCGACCGTCGCCGCCTTTGCACAGGGCATCACCCTGGGCGCGCTGCTGCAGGGAATCGAGGTTGACGGGCGCCAATACGGCGGCGGCTGGTGGGACTGGCTGACCCCCTTCACGGTGGTCTGCGGGATCGCCGTGATCTTCGGCTATGGCCTGCTGGGCGCCTGCTGGCTGAATTGGCGGACCAATGGCGAGATCCGGGACCGTGCCCGCAAATTCGCGCGGCTTCTGGGGTTCATCACCGTGGGCTTCATCGCCGTCGTGTCGCTTTGGACGCCGTTCCTCGAGCCGCAGTATTTCAGGCGGTGGTTCGCGTTTCCCCAGGCGCTCGAGGTTCTGCCGGTGCCGATCTTCGTGGTCGCCTTCGTCGTCTTCCTCGGCAAGGAGCTCTACAAGGAAAGCCGTCAGTGGCTGCCGTTCGCGCTGACGCTGGGGCTGTTCCTGCTGTGCTTCATCGGGCTCGGCGTCTGCATGTGGCCCTATGTGATCCCGCCCTCGGTGACGATCTACGAGGCCGCGAGCCCGTACAAATCGCAGCTTTTCCTGTTCGTGGGCGCCGTGATCCTGGTGCCGATCATCCTCGCCTACACCGCGTTCGCCTACTACGTCTTCCGCGGCAAGATCGAGCACGGGGACGGATACCACTGATGCTTCACAAGATCGCCTGGTTCGTCGCCATATGGTGCGCCAGTGTCGCGGCCCTTGGCATCGTGGCCTACGGCATCCGGCTGATGATCCTCTAGCCCGCGACCGGGCTGACCTGGGGCCGGCGCCTCAGCGCGCGGCGCCGCTGGTCCCACAGGTAGACCGCGAGCGTCACCACCACGACCGCCCCCCCGACCAGCCCGCGCGGGCCGACGGGTTCACCCACAACGGCCCACACGGCGATGGGACCGAGCACCGTTTCCAGCAGCAGGACAAGGCTGACATTGGCAGCGACGGTGTAGCGCGAGGCCATCCCGAAGGTGGTGAAGGACACCGGCAGGATCACCAGCCCCGTCACCCAGATGGCAGGCAGGTAGCCGTCGGTCTGGAACATCGACGGCGCGAGGCTCAGTCCCACCGCGCCCGAGATCGCCGCGCCAGATCCCACCGTCAGCATCACCGACAGGTCGGGACGCGCCCGATAGATGGTGAAGCTGCCGGCGAGCGCGACCGACACCAGCCCGCCACAAAGCGCACCGATCCACGCGGACCCGGTGCCACCGTATTCGCCCGAGACCGAGACTCCGATCCCGAGCAGCACCAGCACCGCCGCCGCCAGCGTGGTCGGCTGCAGCCTGTCGCCCAGGAACAGCGCACCCAGCACCGCCGACACGAGCGGCGTCGTCGCCACCGCGAAGAGTACGACCGCGACCGGCGCCAGCGCGATCCCCGTCGCGAACAGTCCTGCATTGGTGGCCTGAAGGGCGATCGCGAGCAGGCCCGTCACGGTGAGAGAGCCCGAAAGCTCGGGACCCTTGCGCCGCGACAGCACCAGCCAGAGGCCGATCAGCATCGCCGCCTGCAACAGTCCGCGCCACGCCACCATCTGCGCCGGCCCCAGCCCCGACAGCCGCATCAGCACGGTGTCCGGCAGGATCACCAGCGTGCCGATCAGCGCGAGCGTCAGCCCCTTGTTCGTATCGTCCGCCATGATCCGCCCATACGACAAGCGCCGCCCCCGGGTAAGGGGACGGCGCCAGGAAATCGCGTGAAGGTGGCTGTCAGGCCGGCTGCTTGGTCGTGCGGATGTAGGGCAGCTTCTGCTCGAACGTGCCGAACGTCTCGCGCGCCTCGTCATCCGACACGCCGCCGGTGATGATCACGTCGCCGCCTTTCTGCCAGTTGGCGGGCGTGGCGACCTTGTGCTTCGCGGTCAGCTGGATCGAGTCGAGCGCGCGCAGGATCTCGTCGAAGTTCCGACCCGTGGTCATCGGGTAGGTCATCGACAGCTTCACCTTCTTGTCCGGCCCGATGATGAACACGGTGCGGACGGTGGCGTTGTCGGCCGGCGTGCGCTTGCCCGGCTCGCCCTCGGCCTCGGCGGGAAGCATGTCATAGGCCTTGGCGATCTTCATCTCGGGGTCGGCGATCAGCGGATAGCTGACCGAGTGGCCGGTATAGCTGGCGATGTCGGACTTCCACTTGTTGTGGTCCTCGATCGGATCGACCGAGATGCCGATGATCTTGGCGCCACGCTTTTCGAACTCGGGCACGAGACCCGCCATCGCGCCAAGCTCGGTCGTGCAAACGGGCGTGAAGTTCTTGGGGTGGCTGAAGAGCACGGCGTAGCCGTCGCCGATCCACTCGTGGAAGTTGATGGTGCCTTCGGTCGTCTCCGCCGTGAAATCGGGGGCGGTGTCGTTGATGCGCAGGGCCATGGGTCCCTCCTTTTCGGTCCTTTGCCCCAAGATAAAGCGCAGGCCGGGGTCGAGAAAGGGGTGCGGGCGGGAAAGGATCGCCGTCGCCGTGCCGCGTGGGACGGGCGAACGGGCGTTCGTCCCGAGGGGCAGGCTTGGACCGTCTGTTTCTGCGCGCCAGTGCACCAAGTTCCGCCATTTTGTGTAATAGGGTGCGCAGGCAATCTGCCCTATCTGTTGCTCAGCACGAGGAGGATTCAGCCATGCTCGACCAGATCAACGGGTTGCACCACGTTACCACCATCGGCTCGGACGCGCGGGCCATCGATCGCTTCTGGACAGATACGCTCGGCCTGCGCCGGGTGAAGAAGACGGTCAATTTCGATGCCCCGGACGTCTATCACCTCTATTACGGGGACGAGATGGGGCGGCCCGGCACCGCGATGACCTACTTCCCCTTCCCCAACGCCGGGCGCGGCCGCCGCGGCGCGGGTGAGGTCGCCGAGACGCGCCTTGCCATCCCCGAGGGCGCCGCCCCCTTCTGGGCCGACCGCCTGGGCACCGAGATCGCGACCGATCCCTTCGGGGCGCCGGTCGTGCGCATCGCCGCGCCTGACGGTGACGCCTTCGCGCTGGTGGAAAGCGGCGACACCCGCGCGCCCTTCACGGGAGCGATCGACGCCGACCACGCGATCCGCGGCTTCCATTCCTCCGCACCCCTGGTGCGCGATGCGGCGCCGATGGCAGAGCTGCTGCGCTTCATGGGCTATGAGGAGACCGCCCGCGAGGGCGAGGTGATCCGCTTCACGCGGCCCGGCGGCACCGCCAACGTGATCGACCTGATCGAGCGTTCCGACGCGCCCGCGGCGCAGCAAAGCGCCGGGTCGGTGCACCACATCGCGTTCTCGGTCGATGACCGCACGGCGCAGCTTGCGGTCCAGAAGGCCCTGACCGAGCAGGGCTTCGCCGTGACGCCGCAGATCGACCGGGACTACTTCTGGGCGATCTACTTCCGCACCCCCGGCGGCATCCTGTTCGAGGTAGCGACCGACGAGCCCGGCTTTGCCAGCGACGAGAGCCCCGAGACCCTCGGGCAGGCCCTGAAGCTGCCCCGCCAACACGAGCACCTGCGCACGCAGCTCGAGCGGACGCTCGTCCCGCTGGATTGAGGCGCTAGGTCACGCAGCGGAAACGGGAGGAGGCCGGCATGGGCTACGACGCGATTAGAAGCGTGGGGACCGCGGATCACCTGGTCTTCACGTTCCACGGCACGGGGGCGACCGCGGACCAGCTTCACGGTCTTGCCCGGACCCTGCTGCCCAAGGCGCATGTCGTCTCGCCCCAGGGCGACGTGCACGAGGGGGACGCGCCCCGTTTCTTCCGCCGCAAGGCCGAGGGCGTCTACGACATGGACGACCTGGCCCAGCGGGTCGAGAAGATGGGCCTTTTCGTGCGGGGCGAGATCACCCGCACCGGCGTCAGCCATGTCACCGGCATCGGCTATTCCAACGGCGCCAACATCCTTGCGGCCACGGCGATCCGCTATCCCCGGCTGTTCGACACGCTCGTGCTCATGCACCCGCTGATCCCTTGGGTCCCCGCGCCCGAGCCGGGGCTGGCGGCCAAGCGCATCCTCGTGACCGGCGGGCGGCAGGACCCGATCTGCCCGGCCGAACTGACGCAGGGGCTGGCCGACTGGTTCACGGCACAGATGGCGGATTGCACCCTCGCCTGGCATCCCGGCGGGCACGAGATCCAGCAGACCGAGATCGACTGCGTGGCCGATTTCCTGTGCTGAGACACCGCTGCTGATCACATTTCCGCCCGGTTCATTCCGCAATGCGGCAACATTCCACCGATCCCGCTGGTGCGCGCGGAGAACTTCGCTATTTCGTGGCGAAAAACGACCCCGAGTTCCCCCGCCATGAAGACCGATTCGACCGCTCTGACGCCCGCAAAGGGCCCGACCCGGCGGATGCTGCTCTGCAGCGCCGCCAGCCTTGCAGCGCTTGGCCTCACCCGTGGGGCGTGGGCGGAGGATGCGGCCATCCTTGCGGGTGCGCCGTTCAGCTACGAAGGCCTGATCGAGCGGATGCGCAAGGCCGCGACCGAGCCCTACGTGCCGCCCGCCCCGCTGGAAGGCCCGCTGGCCGAGCTCGATTACGATGACTACCGCAAGATCCAGTTCGATCCCGACCGCGCCCGTTGGGCCGGACCGGAGGCGCGCGCGGTCCTGCACGCCTACCACCCCGGCTGGCTGTTCAATTACGTCGTGCGCCTGAACGAGGTCGTCGACGGTCAGGCACGCCCGATGCTGTTCGAACGCGACGACTACATCTACCACGGCGACTCGGGCGATCATTTCCCCGCCGACGCCGTTCTTCCCGGCGTCTCGGGCTTTCGCCTGAACGCCCCGCTGAACGACCCCGAGCGCTTCGACGAGGTCGTCTCGTTCCTGGGCGCGAGCTATTTCCGCGCCCTCGGGAAGGGCAACGTCTATGGCCTCAGCGCGCGTGGGCTGGCGGTGAACACCGCGATCGGGCGCGAGGAAGAATTCCCGCTGTTCTCGGAGTTCTGGATCGAGCGTCCGGACCCCGGCAGCGATCACGTCGTGTTCTATGCCGCGCTGGAAAGCCCGTCGGTTGCGGGGGCCTTCCGCTTTGCCGTGACACCGGGCGAGACGACGACCATCGACGTGGACCAGCACCTGTTCTTCCGCGAGGCGGTTGCGCAGCTGGGCGTCGCGCCGCTGACCTCGATGTTCCTCTTCGCGCCGAACGACCGCAGCGACTTCAACGACTATCGCCACCGCGTCCACGACAGCGAGGCGCTGGTGGTGCGCATGGAAGGGCAGGAGCTTTTCCGCCCGCTGCGCAACCCCGAGACACTGGGCAACTCGTATATCGGCGTGTCGAACCCGACCGCCTTCGGGCTGGTCCAGCGCCACCGCGCGTTCGACGACTATCTCGATGCCGAAGCCCGCTACGAGCGGCGCCCCTCGCTGATGGTCGAGCCGCTGGGCGACTGGGGCAGCGGGTCGATCCGGCTGATCGAGATCCCGACCGAACTGGAAAGCAACGACAACATCGTGGCCTTCTGGGTGCCCGAGGAAGAAGTCGCTGGCGGCGACGCGCGGTCCTTCGCCTATCGCCTGCACTGGGGTGCCGCCCCTCTCGAACCCGAGACCAAACCTGCCCGGATCTTGCGCACATTGGCCGGATACGGCGGCGCGGCGGGCGTCGATCCGCTTGCCGATCGGCAGAAATTCGTCATCGATTTCGATGGGTCCGATATCGGGGAACCGGAAGAAGACCGCCCGGTTTCAGCCGAGATCTCCGCGGTCAACGGCGTAATCGCGGAGGACGTTCTCGAGTTCCTGGACGAGCACCGCATCTGGCGCCTTGTCCTCGAGGTCGAGGCGGACGCGGGTGCCGTGGCCGAGATCAAGGCACATCTTGCGCAGGACGATCGCCGCTTGAGCGAAACTTGGTTGTACCAATGGACGAAGATCTGAACATCCCCACCGAACCGGATCGTATCGACACGGCTCCGCCCTACGCGCCCCTCGCCATGCCCCGCCAGGTCCTTGAAAGGGATCGGCGCGAAGGGATGCTGAGTGCCCTTTTCCGCCTGTTGATCGCGCGCAATGCGTGATCACGCTCGGCTGTGCGCCGACCGTCGCACCACGGCGTGGCGCGCGGCGGCGCTCGGCTTCACCTTGCTGTCGGGCGTGGCGGCCACGGCGCTGATGGCCGAAGCCGCCTTCGCGACCGGGCTGGGCACGTGGAATCTTGCCTGCGTGGTGTTGATCTTCTTCACGACGCTCTGGCTGGCGTGGGGGGCCGCGCAGTCGCTGGTGGGCCTCGTTCCCAAGCGGGCGCACGTCACCGGCAATCTTCCGCGCCCCACCGCCCCCACCGTTGTCCTCCTGCCGATCTGCAACGAAGACGCCCGTGCCGCCGCCGCTCGCCTGACCGCGATGGAGGGGTCGTGCCGGGTCGCCGGCGTGCGCGTGGATTTCGCGGTGCTGTCCGACACCCGCGACGGCGAGGCGCTGATCCGCGAGCGGCAGGCGTTTGCGCCGCTTTGCGTCCAGCGGCCCGACCGTCTGCGCGTCTACTACCGCAACCGGACCGACAACTGGGCCCGCAAGGCCGGCAATATCGAGGATTTCATCCGCACCTCGGGCGGCGCCTACGAGTTTGCCGTGATCCTGGACGCCGACAGCCTGATGGAGGGCGAGACGATCGGCCACCTGATCGCGCGGATGCAGGCGGCGCCCGACGCCGGACTTCTGCAGACCCTGCCCAAGATCATCGGCGCGACCTCGTGGTTCGGCCGCGCCATGCAGTTCGCGGCCGGCTTCTACTCCCCGGTTTTCGCGCGCGGACTGCAACGGATGCAGGGGCCGACCGGGCCGTTCTGGGGCCACAACGCCATCGTTCGCGTGAAGGCGCTGGCCTCTTCCTGCGCGCTGCCCGAGCTGTCAGGCCCGCCGCCCTTCGGCGGCACGATCCTCAGCCACGACTACGTCGAGGCCGCGCTGCTGGCCCGCAACGGCTGGCGCGTCGACATGGACCCGACCATCCCCGGCTCGTTCGAGGAAGGGCCGGACAACCTCGTGGCCTATGCCCGCCGCGACCGCCGCTGGTGCCAGGGCAACCTGCAACACATGCGCATCGTCGGCGCACCCGGCCTGACCGCGTGGAGCCGCTTTGTCTTCGTGCAGGGCATCGCGTCCTACATCGTGCCGCTGTTCTGGGCGGGCTTCCTGCTGTCGTCGATGGCCGCGCTCGTCGCGGCGCCGCCGCCTAACTATTTCCCGGAACCGCACCAGCTCTTTCCCGTCTTCCCCGACCGCCACATGCGCGAGATCGTGGCGCTGGCGATCGGCATCGGGGGGCTTCTGCTGCTGCCCAAGTTCGGCATCCTCGCCGCGGCGATCGGGTCTGGCCGCACGCGCGGCTTCGGCGGATCGGCCCGCGCGGTGCTCTCGGTCCTGGCCGAGACGCTGCTGTCCTCGCTGATCGCGCCGATCATGCTGATGTACCAGAGCCGTGCGGTGATCGAGGTGCTGTCGGGCAAGGATGGCGGCTGGCCCGCCACCATGCGCGGCGAAGGCCGGCTGAGCTTTGCCGAGGGACGCACCGCCGCCGGGTGGATCAGCCTGACCGGCCTCGCCGCGCTTTGCACCGTGGCATGGCTGGGGCGGGACCTGCTGTTCTGGCTGCTGCCCGTGACCCTGCCGATGATCGCCGCGCCGCTGCTGATTGCCACGACGTCGCGGGCCGCTCCGGGTGGCGTGTTCACCGTTCCGGACGAGGTCGCCCCCTCGCCCGTCATCGCGGCCTATCGGGCCGCACTCGGCGCGGAACCGGCCCCCCGGGCGGCCGCGCTCCCCGCCGACAAGGAGGCACACGTTGCCTGAGAACAAGGTCGTGCCCCTTCCGGGCACCGCAGCGCGCGTCTCGCGTCGGGACCCGCGCATCGACGCCTTCCGGGGTCTCGCGCTGGTGATGATCATCGTCACCCACATGCCGGGCAACCCGTGGGAGTGGCTGACGGTCCGCGAATGGGGTTTTTCCGACGCGGCCGAGGCGTTCTTCCTCATGTCCGGCATCGCCGCCGGCATCGCCTATTCTCCCGCGGTCGAACGCTGGCTGCGCGGCGACGGCGGCATCTGGGCGGCAATCTCGCCCATGTGGGCGCGCGCCTGGACGCTGTACCTGGTGCAGATCCTGCTGACCGTCATCGCGATCGGCCTCTTCGCCTGGGCCGCCGACGTCTTCCTGGAGCCGCGGTTCCGCGAAATGCACAACCTCGCCCGGATCTACAGCGAGACGGGCGAGGCGCTGGCCGGGATTCCGACGCTGGGCTACCAGATCGGCTACGTGAACATCCTGCCGACGTATATCGTCCTGATGATCGCCGCCCCCGCCATCGTCGCCGCGGGTCTGCGGTGGCCGCTGGCGACTTTGGCCGCCTCGGCGGTCCTGTGGCATGTCAGCGGTCTGTGGCGGCTCAACATCCCGAACCACCCCGGCGGCGGCGGGTGGTTCTTTTCGCCGACGTCGTGGCAGCTGATCTTCACCATCGGCCTCCTGATCGGCATCCGCCACCGCAAGGGCGAGCGCCTTGTACCGCAGAGCCGCCCCCTCTTTGCTGCGGCCCTGGGGCTGGTCGTCTTCATCTTCGCGTGGCGGCACGTGCCCGAGCTGGGGACCTACATGAACCACAAGATGGCGCAGCTAGGCGCGCTTGGGGCGCCGGGGCACATCGTGGCCCACACGAAGACATGGCTTGGCCTGCCACGCCTCGTCCACGTCCTGGCACTGGCCTATGTGCTGTCCTGCCTTCCCGCCATCCGCACGCTTGCCGCGCACCCGGCCGTGACACCCCTGCGGACGATGGGTCAACAGGGGCTTCTGGTCTTTGCCTTCGGCACGGTCCTGATGCTGGTCGGTCAGATCCTGATGGATGTGGAGCCCGCGACTCCCTGGCTGCCCTGGGTCCTGCCCCCCGCCGCCACGGCCCTGTGCTGGGCCGCCGCCTGGACCAAGAACCGCCTGCGCGCGCCCAAGCCATCCGAGCGTCCGGCGGTGTCGGAGTCCTCGCCGATGAGGCGCAGCGCCGCGAGCTAGAACGGCGCCGGCGCCTGGAACCGCATCCAGCGCCCGCCGGTCGGGTGCCGCAGCTCCAGCAGTTCAGCGTGCAGCATCATCCGCGGATGCGCCTGCGCGGCACCTTCGGCGTAGAGGGTGTCGCCCAGGATCGGGTGGCCGAGGCTCAGCATATGCACCCGCAGCTGATGCGAGCGGCCGGTGATCGGCGTCAGCGCTACGCGCGTCTCGTCCTCGGTCCGGTCGATGACCTGCCAGTCAGTCTGGGCCGCGCGGCCTTGGTCGTGGTCGATGCGCTGGCGGGGGCGGTTGGGCCAGTCGACGATCAGCGGCAGGTCCACCCGTCCGCCGTCACCTTCCATCCGCCCGGCGACGCGGGCGACATAGCGCTTTTTCGTGTGCCGCTTTTCGAACTGCAGGCCAAGATGCCGCTGTGCTTTGGCGTTTCTCGCAAAGATCATCACGCCCGACGTGTCCCGGTCGAGCCGGTGGACGAGAAGGACGTCGGGATACGCTGCCTGAAGGCGCGCTATCAGGCAATCCGCCAGCGCCGGCCCCTTCCCCGGCACCGACAGCAGCCTGTCGGGCTTGACCACTGCCAGCAGGTCATCGTCGACGTGCAGCAGGTCCAGCGGGTCGGTGGGCGGGTCGTAGTCAGGTGCGGGCAAAGGTGGCATCCAGGATCCCGGCCAGCGCCTCGGCATCCGTTTCGGTGAAGGCATCGGGGCGGTCGCTGTCGATGTCGAACACGGCGATGACCTCGCCCGCCGCGTTGCGCACGGGCAGGACCAGCTCGCTGCGGGTCGAAGAGGCGCAGGCGATGTGGCCGGGAAAGGCGTCGACATCGGGAACAAGCTGCACCTCGCCGGTGCGGGCCGCAGCGCCGCAGACGCCCCGGTCGAACGGGATGACGAGGCAGCCGTGCCCGCCTTGGTAGGGACCGATCTTCAACAGGCCCGGCGCGACGACGCGGTAGAAGCCCGTCCAGTCGAAACGGTCGTCGGTGTGATGGACCTCGCAGGCCAGCGTGGCCATCAGCGCCACCTGGTCGTCCTCTCCCTCGGTCAAGCTCGCCACGCGGGCGGCAAGTGCGTCGTAGTCCAGCATCGGGGGCCTCGGAACCGTTTCACTTTAAGGCTCCGTTAGCATGACTCGTGCAGGATTGACCACGTGCGGAGCTGCAGAAGTCGGGACCGGATGAACATCGAAACCTGCGTCATCGAAGGGATGCTCGTGGTCCGGCCGCTCGACCCCAGGCTCGACGCGGCGGCAACCGTGCGGTTCAAGGACGCGATCCGCGACCTCGCCCCCGGTGCGCCGGAACGGGTGATCCTGGACCTCAGCCGGGTGACGTTCCTCGACTCGTCGGGCCTTGGCGCGGTGGTCGCCGCGATGAAGCTGCTTGGCCCCGACCGCCGTTTCGAGCTTGCCAATCTGAACCCGATGGTGGGCAAGGTTTTCGCGCTGACACATATGGATCGCGTCTTCACCATCCACTCTGCGGTTCCCGGCAGGGGGCTCGTCGACACGCATCATGTCGGCTGAAACGTTCCCGCAGATCCGATGCGAAGAGGTCGTGCGCGAGGACGGCTGCCAAGAGCTGCGCGTCCTCTACCGGGGCTGCGGTGCAGCCACGCGCGAAGCGCTGCACATCATGACCGAGGGCCTGCGCGACTTCGGGATCAGCGAAGCCGACCTCCAGACCGCGCAACAGGTCATGGCCGAAATTCTCAACAACGTGGTCGAGCACGCTTATGCCGACAACCTCAACGGCCTGATCGAGATTCGCCTGATCTGCGAGGCCAGCGCCATCCGCGCGCAGATCATCGATGCGGGGCGGCCGATGCCCGGCGAGGTCGCCCCCGATCCCGCTCCGCCCAACCCGGCCGGGATGCCCGAGGGCGGTTTCGGCTGGTGCATCATCCGCGCCATGACGGACGAGGTCAGCTACGTCCGCGAAAGGGGGCGCAACAACCTCAGCATTGCGTTCCGGCTGCACGACACGGGGCGCTGAGGCCGCCTTCCCTTCCGCGCGTCCTGCGCATAGCGTGGCGCCGCGAGGGAGGATTCACGATGCGCGACTTTCACCTGCCGGGGCGTTCGCCCGTCTATGCCGAGAACGGGATGTGCGCCACGTCGCACCCATTGGCCGCCAAGGTGGCGATCCAGATCCTCGAGGCAGGCGGGAATGCCGTGGACGCGGCCATTGCCGGCGCGGTGCTGCTCGGGATCGCCGAGCCGCAGATGACCGGGATCGGTGGCGACTGTTTCGCCCTGATCGCGAAACCGGACGGAGAGGTCCTTGCCCTGAACGGATCGGGCCGTGCGCCCGCCGCGCTGGATGCCGAGGCGATCCGGGGCGACGGCCATGCCGCCATGCCGCTGGGGCACGCCCATGCGGTGACGGTGCCGGGCGCGATCGACGCCTTCTGCCGCCTTTCGGCCGACCACGGTCGCGCGGGGCTTGCCACCGCGCTCGCGCCCGCGATCCACTATGCCGAGGCCGGCATTCCCGTTGCCGACCGCGTGGCCTTCGACTGGGCGAACGACGCGAAGACCCTTACCGGAAAGGCGCGCGAGTTCTACCTGGCCGGCGACGCCGCCCCCAAGCCCGGCACGATGTTCCGCGCCCCGCAACAGGCCGAGGTGCTGCGCCGCATCGCGATGGACGGGCGCGCGGGGTTCTACGAGGGCGAAGTGGCCGAGGACATGGTCAACAGCCTCCGTGCTGCCGGGGGCAGCCACACGCTCGACGATTTCGCGGCGGTCGAAGCGAGTTACGGCACCCCCCTGACCGGCAGCTATGGCGAGTTCGAGCTGGTCGAGCATCCGCCCAACGGCCAGGGTGCGACGGCGATCCTGCTGGCGCATATCCTCGGGCAGTTCGACCTGTCGTCGCTGGACCCGTTCGGGGCCGAGCGCGCCCACCTCGAAGCCGAGGCCGCGAAGCTGGCCTACGATGCCCGCAACCGCTTCCTCGCCGATCCGGAGCATGTCACGAAGCTGGACCACATGCTGTCGATGGACACGGCGAAGGCGCTGGCCGACCTGATCGATCCCGACCGCGCCATGCCCGACGCCCGCGCGGCGAGCGGAGCGGTCCACAAGGACACGATCTACATCACCGTGGTCGATCGCGACCGCATGGCGGTGTCGCTGATCTACTCCATCTTCCACGGGTTCGGCTCGGGGATCGCCTCGGACAAGTTCGGCATCCTGTTCCAGAACCGCGGCGCGGGCTTCAGCCTCGAGCGCGGGCACGCAAACGAGGCAGCGCCGGGCAAGCGGCCGATGCACACGATCATCCCGGGCATGATCCGCCACAAGAGCCGCCTTGCCATGCCCTTCGGCGTGATGGGCGGCGCCTATCAGCCCAACGGCCACGCGCGGTTCCTGACGAATGTCGCCGATTACGGGATGACTCCGCAGGCCGCCATCGACGCGCCGCGCAGCTTTTCCGACCAGGGCATCCTGAATGTCGAGCGGGGCTACGGCGAAAGCGTGCGCCAGGACCTTGCGGCGCGCGGGCACCGGGTCGAGGTGCCGGAGACGGCGCTTGGCGGGGCGCAGGCGATCCTGATGCGCGAGGATGGTGTGCTCGAAGGCGGATCGGACCCGCGCAAGGACGGGTGCGCCCTGGGTTACTAGGAGGAGACGTCCATGCCGATCACCCCGGCCCAAACCCTGGTCGAACGAGCCAAGGCCCGGATCGAGACCTTGCCGCCCGAAGAGGCCAAGGCGCGGGCCGAGCGCGGCGAGGCGCTGCTGGTGGATATCCGCGACGTGCGCGAGCTGGACCGCGCGGGGCGCATCCCCGGCGCGATCCACGCCCCGCGCGGGATGCTGGAATTCTGGGTCGATCCCGAAAGCCCCTATCACCGCGAGGTCTTCGCCACGGACCGGCAGCTGATCCTGTTCTGCGCGGCCGCCATGCGCTCGGCGCTCGCCGTGGCGACGCTGCGGGATATGGGGATGGAGAATGTCGCCGAGATGGACGAGGGCTTCGCGGGCTGGACCGCCCGCGGCTTTCCCGCCGAGACGCGCGACTAGTTCAGCTGGAAGTGCACCGGGTAGCTACCGTCCTCGAGCTCGCCGAAGAATTCGGGCAGGTCGGGATGACCTACCGGCTCGCCCGAATAGTCGGCCTCGAGGTTCTGCTCGGACACGTAGGCCACGTAGTAGCTTTGCTCGTTCTCGGCCAGCAGGTGATAGAACGGCTGGTCGCGCGCGGGGCGCGCTTCCTCGGGAATGGACTGGTACCATTCCTCGGTATTCGCGAAGGTCGGATCGACGTCAAAGACCACGCCCCTGAACGGGTGCTTGCGGTGACGGACGACCTGCCCGAGATGATAGCGCGCGCGCGTCTTCAGCATGCCTCTTCTCCAATCCTTGCCCCCAGAATGTAGAAGCCGAGGAACCTTGTCCATGCCCCCCTCTGCCATTGCAGGAAACACACTGTGAACGTCGTCCTGACAGTGGCTGAGGTCACGGCGCCCGTTTTCCTGCTGGCGGGCATCGGCTTTGCATGGGTCCGCCTGGGCTTTGACTACGAGATCGAGTTCGTCACCCGCATGTCGATGACGCTGGGGGTGCCCTGCCTGATCTTCACCTCGCTGATGCAGACGCGGATCGATCCGGCGGCGCTGACGGCCGTGTCGCTGGCCGCCGTGGCGGCCTATGCGGCGGTGACGGCGGTGATGTTGGGGATCGCGCTGGTGCTGAGGCTGGACCTGCGCACCTACCTCGCCCCGCTGGTCTTCGGGAACACCGGCAATCTCGGCCTGCCGCTGGCGCTGTTCGCCTTCGGGGAAGAGGGGCTTGGCTATGCTGTCGTCGTCTTCGCGGTGATGGCGGTCTACTCCTTCACGGTCGGCGTCTGGATCGTGTCGGGCGGCGGATCGCTGCTGCGGGTCGTGCGCGAGCCGATGGTCGGCGCGACCCTTCTGGGCGCGCTGTTCCTCTGGCAAGGGTGGGAGACGCCGACCTTCCTGACCAATGCGCTGAGCCTTGTCGGCCAGCTCGCCATTCCGCTGATGCTGATCACCCTCGGCGTGGCGATCGCCCGCCTTACGCCGCAGAGCTTTGCCCGCCCCGCGCTGCTGTCGGTCCTGAAGGCGGCCGCCTGCGTCGCGGTCGCCGTGCTGATCGGCCGGGCCTTCGGGCTCGGGGACGTAGCCTTCGCGGTGCTGGTCCTTCAGGTCGCGACGCCGGTGGCGGTGACGTCCTACCTGCTGGCCACGAAATACGGGGCGGATGCGGACGCGGTGGCAAGCCTCGTCGTGGTCTCGACACTGGGCTCTGTCGTATATCTGCCGCTGATCCTCGCCTGGGTCATCTAGTCCCGTTTGCGTGTGACGGCACTTCGGTTAGAGTGGGACAAAACACGCCAAAAAAAACGATCAATCGAGCAGGTTTCATGAGCAGACACGTCCGTGCGCTGATCCTTCTGCTGTTCGTCGCGTCCTGCGGCAGCACCGAGGGCACAGCCCCCCGAAATCTTGAGAATGCATGCGACATTCTCAACGAGCGGCCCCATTACCTGCGCGCCATGCGCCGGACCGAACGCAAGTGGGGCGTCCCAGTGGCCGTGCAGATGGCCACGATCCACCAGGAATCGAAGTTCATCGGCAATGCCCGTACCCCCCTGCGCTACACGTTGGGGGTGATCCCGATGGGTCGGCAAAGTTCGGCCTACGGCTACAGCCAGGCGCTGGACGGTACCTGGGCCGAATACAAGCAGAAGCAAAGCCGCCCCCGCGCGAAGCGCGATAATATCAACGACGCCACCGATTTCATGGGCTGGTACATGCACCAGACACAGACCGGCCTTGGCGTGTCGAAGCGCGACGCCAAGAACCAGTACCTTGCCTATCACGAGGGGCGGTCGGGCTATGCGCGCGGCAGCTACAACGCCAAGCCGTGGCTTCTGACCGTGTCGGACAAGGTGCAGACGCGGGCGATCCTCTACGAGAACCAGCTCCGCGCCTGCCGCAAGCTTTAGCCGCCGCGCTTGCTGATCTCGGTCGGGATCGAGAAGTAGGTGGCGGGCAGGTTGCCGACGGGCTGGAGCCCCGACAGGGCGGTCGTCGTGCGGTTGCCCTGTCCGTCGATCACCACCCACTGGCGCAGCGTCATCGGGTTGTCGGTGAACACCAGCTCCAGCGCGCCGTATTGCGGCCGCTGCGGGTCCTGAACCGTGACGATGGTCTTGTTGCCCTCCTGGCGGTGGCCCTGAAGCATCCCCGCCTGGCCGAGATTCACGTTCTGGCCGAGGATGATCGACAGCGGCGTCTGGCTCAGCGGATAGGTCTCGGGGTTCACGCTGTTCGACCGGCCGTCGAACACCGCGACCGAGCCGCCACCGGCCATGACCAGATCCTCGACCGGGGGATCGTAATCGAACCGCAACCGGCCGGGGCGGTGGAGGTACAGCGTCCCCGTCGAGGTCGAGCCGTCACTGTTGATCTGCGTGAACTTGGCCTGCGCGGTCGTCAGGCTGTTGAGGTACTGCGACAGGCGCGACAGCGGGATCGGCGCGGCCAGGGCCGGTCTTGCGACAGCCAGACCGGCGGTGGCGGCCGATGCGGCGACGAATGTTCTGCGGGTGAGCATGTGGGACTCCGGGTCTTGGGTTCGCATTCGATATAGGCAACCTGCCGCAGGACGCCATCGTCATCCCATAACCGTGCGTCGTCATCGCGGGGAACCGCCCCGACACCTGCCGCTTTGACTGGGAAAGGGGCGTGTTGCGCCCCACCGTTTTCATTTCGATGAAGGAGGCACCATGCCCGAAGCATTTGTCCAAGGCCTGAACGACAACACACGCTTCAAGGTCGTCGACGTGCTGAACGCCCGTCTCAGCGACGTGATCTCGCTGGCGCTGGCGACGAAGCAGGCGCACTGGAACCTGCGCGGCCCCGGCTTCATCGGCGTGCACGAGCTGCTCGACGAAGTGGCGGACCGCCTGCGCGAAAGCTCGGACCTGATCGCCGAGCGCGCCGTGATCCTTGGCGGGTTCGCCGACGGCACGGCCGAGGTGGTCGCCGAGAAGACGACCATGAAGCCCTACCCGCTGAACGAGCGGGACCTTCAGGTCCATCTCGAGGCGCTGCGCGAGCGGTTCCTGGACGTGGGCGCCAAGATCCGCGCCGCCATCGACGAGGCGGGCGAGATCGGCGACGACGACACCGAAGACCTGTTCACCGAGGTTTCGCGCCAGATCGACAAGGACGCGTGGTTCATCGCCGCGAACATGCCCGAGCCGTCGAACGCCTGATCCAGAGGTTGAACGGCCAAACGCCCGGCGCGGGTCCTCCCCCGCGCCGGGCGTTTTTTGTTCTGCGGTCAGTTCACCTCGGGGACGAGGACCTCGCGCTTGCCCACATGGTTCGCGCTGGAGACCACGTTCTGATCCTCCATCTGCTCAACGAGGCGCGCGGCCTTGTTGTAGCCGATACCCAGCTTGCGCTGGATATAGCTGGTCGAGCACTTGCGATCCTTCGCGACGATCGCGACCGCCTGGTCGTAGAGCGCGTCGTCGCCCTCCCGGCCCGATCCGCCCCCGCCGGCAAGGCCGAGGACCGCGTCAATGTCGCTTTCCTTGTCCTCGTCGGGCCCCTCGACCACGCCGGACTTGTAGTCGGGTGGACCGAAGCTCTTGAGGTAGTTGACGATTTCCTCGACTTCCTCGTCCGAGCAGAAGGGCCCGTGGACGCGGGTGATCTTGGACCCGCCCGCCATGTAAAGCATGTCGCCCATGCCCAGAAGCTGCTCGGCCCCCTGCTCGCCCAGAATGGTCCGGCTGTCGATTTTCGAGGTCACGCTGAACGAGATCCGCGTGGGGAAGTTCGCCTTGATCGTGCCGGTGATGACGTCCACCGACGGGCGCTGCGTCGCCATGATGAGGTGGATGCCGCTGGCTCGTGCCATCTGCGCGAGACGCTGGATACAGGCTTCGATTTCCTTGCCGGCGACCATCATCAGGTCGGCCATCTCGTCAACGACCACGACGATGAAGGGCAGGATCTCGGGCTGGATCTCTTCGGTCTCGAACACCGGCTCACCGGTCTCGTCGTCGAAGCCGGTCTGCACCGTGCGCTCGAACAGTTCGCCCTTCTTCAGCGCGTCGCGGACGCGGGCGTTGTAGCCCTCGATGTTGCGGACGCCCATCTTGGACATCTTGCGGTAGCGGTCCTCCATCTCGGCCACGACCCATTTCAGGGCGACGACGGCCTTCTTGGGGTCCGTGACCACGGGCGACAGCAGGTGCGGAATGCCGTCATAGACCGACAGTTCCAGCATCTTCGGGTCGATCATGATCATCCGGCACTCTTCCGGCGTCAGCCGGTAGAGCAGCGACAGGATCATCGTGTTGATCGCCACGGATTTGCCCGAACCGGTGGTGCCCGCGATCAGCAGGTGGGGCATCTTGGCAAGGTTCGCGACGATCGGATCGCCACCGATATCCTTGCCGAGCGCGAGCGGAAGCTGGTGCTTGGCGTTGTCGAACTCGCGCGACGACAGGATCTCGCGCAGGACGCAGATCTCGCGATTCTCGTTGGGCAGTTCAATGCCGATGACCGACCGGCCGGGCACCGTCGACACCCGCGCCGACAGGGCCGACATCGACCGGGCGATGTCGTCGGCCAGGCCGATGACACGGCTGGCCTTCAGACCCGGCGCGGGTTCGAGTTCGTACATCGTGACGACGGGGCCGGGACGGACGCTGACGATCTCGCCCTTCACACCGTAATCGTCGAGCACCGTTTCCAGCATCCGGGCGTTCTCTTCCAGCGCCTCGTCGGACAGCACGTGGCGTTCGACCGTCTTGGGGTCGGTCAGAAGGTGCAGGGGCGGATGCTCGTAGGCGGCCTCGCGTTCGTCGAAGGACAGGCCGGGCTGCGCCTCGGCCTCGGCGCGCTTGGACGGGCGGAACGGCTTGTTCTGGACGTGCTGCACCTTGGCCTTCGGGGCCTCACGCTCGACCCTAGGGGCAAAACGCGGGGCCATCGGGGTGACGGGCACGGTGCCGGGCTCTGGCAGTTCGGAGGCAGGGAAGCTCTGCTCCTCGGCTTCGTCCTCCTCAATATCGCAGGGGGGCACGTAGGCAGCCTCGTCGTAGTCCTCCGGCTCGGGCGCGTGGTGCAGATCGTGGTGCGGCTGCTCCATGTCCGCCTCGGCCACGTAGGCGTCGGGTTCGGGCGGCATCTCGACCGGGGCTTCGGGCGCCGGCTTGAACAGCAGCGGCTGGGGTCCGCGGGGGTGCTTGCGACCTTTGATGCTGGGCTCGACCCGGCGGTGACCCAGCCCCGTGCGGGACCGCGCGCGGCTGCGGATCGCGTCCGTGATCTTGCCCGCGATGCGGTCGTCGCCGGCATCGGGCTCCGGCATCTCGACCTCGGGGAGGAATTCGGGCGCGTCCGTCGTCTTCAGGCCAAGCCTGCCGCCAAGGCGGGTCAGGAAGCCGGGCGCCTCCGCAGGCTCGGCGTCGTGGTCGTCATCGAAGGGGCGGAAGCCGTCATCCTCGTCCCGGTCATCGCCGAACTCGGGCCAATCGTGCTCGATCGGGGCGGGCGCACGAAGGACTCGCGGCATCGGCGCCGCAACAGGGGCAGCGTCGAACACGTCATCCTCGTCGTCCTCGACCTCGGTCACGCGCCGTTCGGCCCGCGCCTCGCGCACCGCACGCGTCCGCTCCGCAGCCGCGCGGGCCCCGGCCGTCACGCCCTGCGCCAGCCCCCGCTGACCAAACCCCAGAAGAGCGACGAGGCTGGCATAGCTGACGACTGTGCTACGGACGAGCCAGCGACCGATGCCGGAAAGTTCGGTCCGGGTGAAGCCGAGCACGAAGGCCCCCATCAGCCAAGTCGCAACCATCACCAGAAGCGCGGTCATCTTCAGCCCGAATGCACCCTGCACGCCCACGAGGCCCAGAAGCGCGCCCAGCGCCATGTCGCCGAACATGCCGCCGAGGCCAAAGCTCTGCCCCCAGTCAGGCCCCGGCGCATGGGTTGCCAGGTAGACCGACACCAGCGCAATGCCGATCGGCACGAAGACGGCGCGCGACAGGGCGCGATAGGCGCCGGTATGGATCAGGAACCGTCCGCCCCAGACGAACAGAGCGGCCGGGATGCCCCAAGCGCCAAGGCCCGCGATGATGATCATGGGCGAGGCGATCGAAGCGCCCATGCGGCCAAAGACGTTCTGCGCGGGTTCCGAGGTTGCGGCGAGCCACGAGGGGTCGTCGGGCACGTAGCTGCCCAACATCAGCGCCAGCACCACCCCGGCACCTAACAGCGCCAGGCCGATCAGCTCGCGGCCGCGTTTTTCCAGAATTTCCTGCGTGTCGCTGTCGAAGAGCGGGCTTCGGCTGCGTGTCTGATAGGCCATCCTGTTCCTCTTACCCATAGAGACAGGCGCGGAGCTTCCTCAGCCCCTGCCTCACTTCATCTTCACTGGCGACCAAGGCCACCCTCACAAACCCTGCGCCGGGGTTCTCCCCACGCACCTCACGACTGAGATAGGCGCCCGGCAAGGCGCGAATGCCAGTCTGCTGCCACAGTTTCAGGACCGCCGCCTCGCCATCCTCGACCGGAAGCCAAAGGAAGAACCCGGCCTCGGGCGGGACATAGCCCGGCACGTCGCCGAGGATCTCGTCGGCAATGGCGAACTTGGTGACATAGCGGGCGCGCGAGGCCTCGACATGCGCCTCGTCGGCCCAGGCCCGGGCGCTGACCGCCTGGATCGGGCCGGGCAGCGGCGCACCGGCAAAGGCACGCAGCTGCTTGAGGCGCGCCATCGACTTCGGCCCGCCCGCGGCAAAGCCCGAGCGCAGGCCGGGCAGGTTCGACCGCTTGGACAGCGAGTGAAAGATCACCACCCGCTCGGGATCGGCGCCCATCTCGGCGGCGACTTCCATCGCGCCCGGAGGCGGGGTGCCGCGATAGACCTCGGAGTAGCACTCGTCCGCGAAGATGCGGAAATCGTGCTTCTCGGCCAGTGCGATGAGGTCGCGCCAGTAACCGCGATCCGCCACGGCGCCCTGCGGGTTCGAGGGCGAGCAGATATAGGCAATCGCCGTCCGCTCCAGTACCTCGGGCGAGAGGCCGGCGTAGTCCGGCAGGAATCCCGTCTCGCGCGTGGCGGGCACGTAGATCGGATCGGCCCCCATCGCCAGCGCGGCGACGGCATAGACCTGATAGAACGGGTTCGGCGTCAGCACGACCGGCGCACCCTCGGGGCAGAGCGCGACGGCGGCGTTGAACAGCCCCTCACGCGTGCCGTTCAGGGGCAGGACCTGCGTGCCGCCTTCGACGGTCACGCCATATCGGCGGTCCAGCCAACCGGCGATCTCGGTCTGAAGTGTGGGCGTGCCGTCATTGGCGGGATAGCGGGCGAAGTCGCCAATCGACTCGACCATCACGTCGGCAAGGAAGGCCGGCGGATCGTGACGCGGCTCGCCGATGGACATGTGCAGCACCGGGCCGCCCGCCTCGTGATGGTCGAGCAGGGTGCGCAGACGCGGAAATGCGTAGTCGGGCAGAGCCTCGAACCGCCTGGGATACTGCATCATGTGCCTCAAATCCGGGGTCTTTCGCCCCATTCGTTGAAAGCAACCTAGCGCGCCGCGGCGCCAGTGGTCCAGAAAATGACCGGCCCCCGCCCACCCGGTCGGGCTTGCCTGTGTCTTTTAGGCAAGCGCCGATTCGACGGCCCGGCCAATCCGAAGCAGCCGCGCCTCGGTCCGGGGCGGCGTCTGGATCAGCAGCCCGACGGAGGGCGCACCCGTTGGGACGCTCAGCCCCGGCAGACCCATGAGGTTGCCGATGCGCGTGTTCCTGAGCGTCAGGAGGTTGCGCGCGACATAGTAGTCGCTGTCGGCTTCCAGCCGTGCGGCCTCGGGCGGAAGGATCGGGCAGGTCGGCAGCAGGACAGCGTCATAGCCGGCGGTCTCGCGCAGATACTCTGCCCGCAGCTTGTCCAGCAGGGTCCGGGCGGCGACGTAATCTGCTGCGCCGAACTCGCGGCCGCCCCGGAACCGCTCGCGCACCTGAGCGAACATCAGGTCGGGCTTGGCTTCGATCACATCGCGCCAGATGCCGTAGGCCTCGGCGGCGAAGAGCGTCGCCGACAGCGGCATCGCCCGCTCGACCGAGGGCGCCTCGCCGCGCTCGATCCGGGCACCGGCGCGCGACAGGCGGTCGAGTGCATCGTCGAACGCAGCGCCGACCGGTCCCTCGAGCCCTTCCATCGCGGCGGTCTCGAGCACCATGAACCGCTTGCCCGCCAGCGGCTCGCCAGCGAGATCCGGCGCGGGGCCACCCATCGCGCCCAACAGAAGCGCGCAATCCTCGACCGTGCGGGCAATCGGCCCGAGCGTGTCGAAAGACGGGCACAGCGGCACCACGCCCCGCATCGGCAGCACGCCGTGGGTGGCCTTGAGCCCCACGAGATCGTTCCACGCGGCGGGCACCCGGATCGAGCCGCCCGTGTCGGACCCGATCGCCCCCGCCGCCAGCCCGAAGGCCACCGATGCCGCCGCGCCCGAGGACGAGCCGCCGGAAACCGCCGCCGAGTCGTTCACGCAAGGCGGCGTCGCGGTCGAGGGGTTCAGGCCGAGACCCGAGAACGCGAGTTCGCTCATGTGGGTCTTGCCAAGGCACACGAGCCCCTCGGCCGATGCGTGCGCCAGAACGTCCGCGTCCTGCGCCGGCACGCGCCCCTTCAGCAGGCGGCTACCGGCTTCTGTCGCGATCCCGGCCGTGTCGTAGAGGTCCTTCCACGAGATCGGCACCCCGTCGAGCAGCCCTCTGCGCACCCCGGCCTGCGCACGTTTTCGCGCGGCAGCAGCCTCGGCCCGGGCGCGGTCGGGGGTGGCGCGGGCGTAGATGCGGGGGGACAGGTCGTGACCGTCGATCGCGGACAGCGCGGCCTCGGTCAGGTCGACGGGATCGATCCGCCCTTCGCCGATCCCGCGGCCCAGCTCGGCCGCACTTTTCCCTGCCCAGTCGCTCATCCCCGTCCCTTTCCCTGTCGCGTCACAGGCGCGCATGGACAATCGCGCCCGTCGCGCCATAGTCCGGCGTATGGACCATGATGTCATTCTCGCCGGGGGCGGCCTCGCGGGCTCGGCCCTCGCAATCGCCCTGTCGCAAACCGGCCTCTCGGTGGCTCTTGTCGACCCCGTTCCGGCAAAGACCCGCGGGGCCGAATGGTTCGACGGGCGCAGCTATGCATTGTCGATCGGCTCGCGCAACCTGCTTGGCGCCATCGGCGTCTGGGGTGCGGTCGCGGCGGATGCGCAGCCGATCCTCGACATCCGCGTCTCGGACGGCCGCGCCGGAGAGGGGCCGTCGCCCCTGACCCTCCATTTCGACCATGCCGAAATCGAGGAAGGCCCGATGGGCCACATGGTCGAGGACCGCCACCTGCGCCCCGCGCTGCTGAACGCTCTGGCCGACGTAACCCTGATCGAGGCCGGAGTGACGGCGCAAGAGGCCGGGCCTGCGGGTGTCCGCGTGACGCTGACCAATGGCGACAGCCTGAGCGCCCGCGTCCTGATCGGCTGCGACGGAAAGCGGTCCGCCGTGGCGCAGCGGGCGGGCATCCGGCGCACGGGATGGGACTATGGACAGTCGGCGTTGGTCGCCGCAATCTCGCACGAGGTCGACCACGGGGGCGTGGCGCACCAGTTCTTCATGCCCGAGGGGCCGCTGGCGATCCTGCCGCTGAAGGACAACCGTGCCTCGATCGTCTGGACCGAAAGGCGCGATCGGGCCAAAGCGATCACCGCCCTGCCCGATGCCGACTACCTCGACGTGCTGCGCCCGCGTTTCGGGGACTTCCTGGGTGATATCGCGCTGGCCGGGGCGCGATTCACCTATCCATTGGGCCTGTCGGTCGCCAATCGTTTCGCCGCGCCGCGCGTCGCGCTGGCAGGTGATGCCGCGCACGCCGTCCACCCCATCGCCGGGCAGGGACTGAATGCGGGTCTGAAGGACGTGGCGGCGCTAGCCGAGGTTCTGGCCCTCGCGAAGCGCCGGGGCGAAGATATCGGACGGCTCGACGTGCTGGAGCGGTACGAGCGCTGGCGGCGGTTCGATGTGGCGACGCTGGCGCTGTCGACGGACGCGGTAAACCGCCTGTTTTCGAACGACAATCCGGCCGTGCGATTGGCCCGCAACCTGGGGCTGGCGGCAGTTCAGCGGCTGTCCGGCCTGCGCCGCGGCTTCATCCGCGAGGCTGCGGGACTGACCGGCGATAACCCCAAGCTGCTGCAGGGGCGGCCGATCTAAGCCTCAGTCATCCAGAACCCGTGCCTCGTCGCGCAGCATGATCGGAATGCCCTCGCGGATCGGGTAGGCAAGGTTCGCCGCCTTCGAGATCAGCTCCTGCCGCTCGGCATCGTAGCTCAGCATGGCGTGGGTCTGGGGGCAGACCAGCGATTCCAGCATCTTACGGTCGGCGCTCATTGCAGCCTCTCGTCGCCGCCGCCCGCAAGGGCGAATTCGATCAGGGTCACTAGCGTCTCGCGCCGTGTCTCGAGCGTCGGCGCCTCGAGCAGCGCCTGCTTGTCCTCGGGCTCGAACGGGCAGAGCATCGACAGCGCGTTGATCAGAAGCTCGTCCTCTGCCTCGCCCAGCGATTCCCAGTCGGTCTTCAGCTCTTCGGCCTGGAAATAGCGACCGAGCAGGCCCAGGAACCGCTTGCGGTCAAGCTGCGGGTCCTTCTCAGACGCGCCGAGGTCCCGCTCGAATCCCTCCCACGCCACGTCGCACGTCCGGTAGGGCGTGAACCCCTCGACCTCTTCGCGGATGCGGAAGCGCGAGATGCCCGAAAGGGTGATCATGTAGCGACCGTCCTCGGTCTCGCTCAGCCCGGTCAGGCGACCGGCGCAGCCAATGCTTTGCAGGCGCGGCTCACCGGCGGGAACTTCGCGGGGCTGGACCATGCCGATCAGCCGGTGAGAGGTTTTCATGCAATCCTCCACCATCGCCAGGTAGCGCGGTTCGAAGATGTGCAGCGGCAATCGTCCCCGGGGCAGAAGCAGCGCGCCCGGCAGGGGAAAGATCGGAATAGTCTGAGGAAGATCCGCGGGATGGAGCATGAAGGGGCAGGTAGTCCGCCCCCCCGCCCCAGGCAAACGCCGTATCAGGCAAATATCATCGACGACAGGCGACGCCTGCCCTTCAGCGCGACCGGGTCCTTGGCCGGCAGCGCATCGAAGATCGTGATGAGCTGCGCCCGCGCGGCCCCCTCGTTCCATTCGCGATCGCGGCGGAAGA
The DNA here is from genome assembly GCF_042089775.1 of Palleronia sp. Lineage (NCBI taxonomy): Bacteria > Pseudomonadati > Pseudomonadota > Alphaproteobacteria > Rhodobacterales > Roseobacteraceae > Palleronia > Palleronia sp. The sequence goes on along the minus strand of NZ_JBELKF010000003.1, from coordinate 62,509 downwards.
GTTCGAGAAGCTGATCCACCGCCTCTTCCGTCCGGCCCTTCGCATGCAGCGCCTGAGCCAGGTCGAAGCGCGCCTGGTGGTCGTCGGGATTGGCCTCGACCTTGGCAGTCAGCTCGTCCACCGGCCCGGCCGCGGCGCCCTGCTTGGCAAGCTCAAGCTGCGCGTGCGCGGCGTCGAGCTCGGGGGCCTTGGCGATCGAGGCGTCGGCGCCGTTCAGGATCGCCTCGGCCTGGTCGAGGTCGCCCATTGCGATGTGGGCGCGGACGAGGCCGGCATAGGCGGCGGGGTGGTTCGGCTCTTCGCCCAGGATCGCGGCGAAGGTCTGAGCGGCATCGGTGGCCGCCCCCTGCTCCAGCATCTCTTCGGCCGCGGCGACGGCCTCATCCAGCCCACCATCAGGGGCGTCACCGCCGGCCTGGGCGATCAGGCGGTCGACGAAGGCCTTGATCTCGGATTGCGGTACGGCGCCCTGGAAACCGTCGACGGGCTGGCCCTTGTAGAAGGCATAGACGGTCGGGATTGACTGGATACGAAGCTGCGCCGCGATCTGCTGGGCCTGGTCCACGTCGACCTTCACCATCTTGACCGCACCCTTGGCGGCGCGCACGGCGTCCTCGAGCATCGGGCCCAAGGTCTTGCAGGGGCCGCACCACGGCGCCCAGAAGTCGACGATCACCGGGACCTCCTGGCTGGCCTCGACAACGTCGGCCATGAAGGTCGCCTCGGTCGTGTCCTTGATGAGGTCGTCGCCCCCGGGCTGCGGCTGCCCGCCCATCAGATCGATCACCATGTCCGTTCCCCTCGCGATTTCGTGCGTTGCGCCTGAAATGGGCCGCGCGGACCCGTTACGCAAGCCTTCAGAGGTCGAAGGTGGCGAAGACAGGCACGTGGTCCGACGGCTTCTCCCACCCGCGGGCATCGCGCAGGACGCGGCTGGAATGCGCGGCGTTGGCGATGTCGGCCGAGGCCCAGACGTGGTCCAGCCGGCGTCCCTTGTCGGCCGCATCCCAATCCTTGGCACGGTACGACCACCAGGAATAGAGCTTGCCGTCGGGGATGTCGGCGCGGGTGACGTCCGCCCAGCCGCCGGCCTCCTGCGTCTCGGCCAGTTGCGCGACCTCGACCGGCGTGTGGCTGACGACCTTCAGGAGCTGCTTGTGCGACCAGACGTCGTCTTCGCGGGGCGCGATGTTCAGGTCGCCCACGAGGATCGACCGCTCGGGACGCTCGGCGCGAAAGGCGTCGCGCATGGCGGTCAGGTAGTCGAGCTTCTGGCCGAACTTTTCGTTCACCTCGCGGTCCGGCACATCGCCGCCGGCGGGGACATAGTAGTTGTGCACCACCACACCGTTCTCGAGCCGGGCCGAAACGTGGCGCGCGTGGCCGAGATCGGCGTGGTCGAAGGCACTGACCTCCTCGATCGGCCGCTTCGACAGGATCGCGACGCCGTTGTAGCCCTTTTGCCCCCGCGCCACGATGTGAGGGTATCCGAGCCCTTCGAACGAGGGCACCTTTTCGACCGGAGACTTGCACTCCTGCAGGCACAGGACGTCGGGCGCTTCCTCGCGCAGCAGGCGCTCGACGAGGGCCGCGCGCAGGCGGACGGAGTTGATGTTCCAGGTGCAGATGGTGAAGGGCATTTTCTCTCCTCAGGGCGCCGCGGGCTTCCTCCTATCCCCGACGTGACCGCTTGTCACCGGAACGCCGGGCCGGGCCGGATGTTGGTTCCCGGACCAAGCGAAAAAGGAGACCCCAATGCGCCACGCGCTGACCGCCCTCGCCCTTGCCCTGCCACTTCCGGCCCTCGCCCAGGATCCCGCCACCGTAGGCGCCATGAGCGGCACCCTCGACGGGGTTCAGGTGGCCTACGTCATCGCGGACGGCGCCGATGCCCGTACCGGCTGGCGCGAGATGGAAGAGGGAATCGAGGTCATGCTTGTCGCCTACCCCGCCGACAGCCCGATGAACGATGCCAACGAGGTGACCTTCACCTTCACCGCCGAGACCGCGAGCCGGAACCCCGAGCTGCTGCGCGGCGAAATGGCCTTGAACCGCGACGGCAAGACACTGACAGCCTCGGACGAGGCGATCAATCTCGACCTCGACAACCTTGAGGTCTCAGGCGATTCGCTGCTTTTCACGGGCAATATCCGCGCCACGCTGAGTGCTGGCGAAGAGGACGTCACAGTGGTCGCCGAAGAAGGCACCACTCTGTCGGCCGACATTCAGGCCACGATCATCCGGGCCGAGGAGGCCGACGACCCGGAATCGTGAAGAAAGGGGCCTGCCGGCCCCTTTTTCAGATCGACAGGCGGTAGCCGCCGGTTTCCGTCACCAACAGCCGCGCGTTCGAAGGGTCGGGCTCGATCTTCTGGCGCAGGCGGTAGATGTGAGTCTCCAGCGTGTGAGTCGTCACGCCGGCGTTGTAGCCCCAGACCTCGTGCAGCAGCACGTCCCGCGGCACGACGCCGTCGGGCGCGCGGTAGAGGAACTTGAGAATGTTCGTTTCCTTCTCGGTCAGACGGATCTTGCGATCTGCCTCGTCCACCAGCGTCTTCTGCGCAGGCCGAAAGGAATACGGGCCGAGTTGAAAGATCGCGTCTTCGGACTGCTCGTGCTGGCGCAGCTGGGCACGAATCCGGGCCAAAAGGACCGGGAACTTGAACGGCTTGGTCACATAGTCGTTCGCGCCAGCGTCGAGGCCGAGGATCGTGTCGGCGTCACTGTCATGGCCGGTCAGCATGATGATCGGACACTTGACACCCTGACGACGCATCAGCTTGCACAGTTCGCGACCATCACTGTCGGGCAGGCCGACATCGAGGATAACGAGGTCATAAAGATCGGACCGGGCCCGCTCCATCGCGTGTGCGGCCGAATCGGCTTCGAACACGTCGAAGTCCTCGGTCATCACCAGCTGCTCGCTCAGTGCCTCGCGCAGGTCGTCGTCGTCATCGACCAGCAGAATTTTCTTAAGTTGGCTCATCTTACCCTCCGTGGGGACACAACGCGCAAATGTGAACGTGGTTCAGGGCGCTCAAGGTCTGCGACAAAGACTCACGCGAGCGTTATGAGAAGCGTCGGTTCCAATTCACTTTTACGGCGGCGCATCCTATTCCCGGCGCAATGGATGCGTTTGTCCCCTCTCTGCCCGAACTCGTCGCTCGTGCCCGCGCCGACTTGCGCATGGGCCTGCCCGTCGTGGTCGATGATGGCGACATCCGCGCGCTCGTCGCCGCGGCCGAGGCGCTGTCGGCACCGCGCCTTTCGGCGATGATCGCGGACGGAACGGCCGAACTCGCGCTGACCCACCGCCGGGCCGAGACGCTGAAGATCCGCCTCTATGACGGCGACCTCGTCCGTCTGCCCCTGTCGCCCGACCTGAGACCCGGCGATCTGCAGGCGATGATCGACCCGGCCGAGGATCTGTCGACGCCGCTCAAGGGCCCCTTCAACGCGCGGCGCGAGGGATCGGCCACTTTGGCACGCGCCGGCCTCGCCCTGGCGAAATCGGCGCGAGTCCTGCCGGCGGTTGTCGTGCGGCCCGTGGCGCAGGCCCCTTCCGTGCTGACCCGCCTGCCCCTCGAAGCGATCGCTCCGCAGACCCCTGCAAGGCTGTCATCGGTGGTCAACGCCCGCCTGCCGGTCGCGGCCACCACCGACACGCGGCTGCACATCTTCCGCCCCGACGACGGTAGCGAAGAGCATTACGCGGTCGAGATCGGCCGCCCCGACCGCAGCAAGCCCGTGCTGGCGCGGCTTCACTCGGCCTGCTTCACCGGGGACGTGCTCGGCTCGCTGAAGTGCGACTGCGGACCGCAACTGAATACGGCGCTCGAAGCCATGGCCGCCGCCGGAAGCGGCATCCTTCTGTATCTGAACCAGGAGGGGCGCGGCATCGGCCTCGCCAACAAGATGCGGGCCTACGCGCTGCAGGACCAAGGATTCGACACGGTCGAGGCGAACCATCGCCTGGGCTTCGACGATGACGAACGCGACTTCGGGCTGGGCGCGTCCCTTCTGCGCGAGATGGGTGTCGGGCAGGTGCGCCTGATGACGAACAATCCCCGCAAGGTCGCGCAGCTTCAGGCCAAGGGCATCGAAGTCGTCGAGCGTGTACCCCTCTGGGTCGGCGAGACGCGCTTCAACCGCGACTACCTTCGCATCAAATCCGAGAAATCGGGGCACATGACATGACACCGCACGACCTGGTCCTTACGCCAGCCGGCCTCCGCCTTGGCGGCCGCCGCATCCCCTGCACCATCGGCCGCGGCGGCATCACCGACGACAAGCAAGAAGGCGACGGTGCGACGCCAAGCGGCATGCACCGGCTTGCGGGCGTACTCTATCGTCCGGATCGCGTCGCTCCGCCGGTGCCGTGGGCGATCCCGATCGGGCTGCAGGACATCTGGTCGGACGATCCGACGGACCCCCGCTACAACCGGATGTCACGAGGCCCCTCGCCTTTCAGCCACGAGCGGTTGCGGCGGGCCGATCCGCTGTATGATCTGGTGATCCTGACCGACTGGAACTGGCCCGATGCGGTGCCGGGCCGCGGGTCGGCGATCTTCCTGCACCGCTGGCGTCGCCCCGGCTACCCGACCGAGGGCTGCGTCGCAATGGAACCGGCGGACCTTGCGTGGGTTGCCGGGCGCCTGACGCCTGACACGCGGCTGATCGTCTAGGGCGCGGGCCGCTTGCCGAAGATGGCCGAGCCCACGCGGATGCAGGTCGCGCCCTGGGCGATCGCCTTCTCGAAGTCAGCGCTCATCCCCATCGACAGTCCGTCGAGCCCGTTCCGCCCGGCGATCTTGCGCAGCAGGGCGAAGTGCAGGCTCGGCTCTTCATCCAAGGGCGGGATGCACATCAGGCCGCGGATCGGCAGGTCCATCTTGCGGCATTCGGCGACGAAGGCGTCGGTCTCGCGCGGGGAGATGCCGGCCTTCTGGTCCTCCTCCCCCGTATTGACCTGGACGTAGAGGTCGGGGCACTGCCCAATCTCTTGTGCCAGGCGCGCCAGCGCGGTCGCAAGCTTCGGCCGGTCGAGCACCTGGATCACGTCGAACAGCTCCATCGCAGCGCGGGCCTTGTTGGTCTGCAACGGCCCGATGAGATGAAGCCGCACATCTCCGAACCGCTCACGGAAGCCGGGCCACTTGCCCTGCGCCTCCTGCACGCGGTTCTCGCCGAAGACACGGTGGCCTTCGTCCAGCAAAGCCTCGACCCGTTCGTCAGGCTGCTTTTTCGAGACGGCGACCAGCTCGATCTCCTGCACAGAGCGGCCGGCTTTCTCGGCGGCAGTCTCGGCGCGCTGACGGATCTCGGCAAGGGACATGGGCGATCCTCCTATCGGCGCTGGTTTTGCCCAAGAGGCGCACAAAAGAAAAGGGCGGCTCCGAAGAGCCGCCCGATCCTTGCATCCGATCCGGTTGGATCAGAAGGACATCGCGATGCCGAACGAGTAGGTCGAGTAGTCTTCGTCGCCGTCCACATCGTTGTTGCCGTAGCCGGCCTGCAGCTCGGCCCCGCCGCCCAGATCGTAGTTCGCAACGATGCCATAGCCTTCAGCATCTGCTGCGCCTTCGTCGTCGGCGTCGAACGTGCCGTAGTTGGCAGCGATCAGGAACGCGCCGAACTCGTAGCCGAGAGCCACGCCGTAGTGGTCAGCATCGCCGCCCAGGTCATCATCGTAGTGCGAGTAGTTGAAGATACCCTGGAAGCCGTTGTCCATCTTGGCCGAGAGGCTCAGACCAGCGACCGAAGCGTCGGCGCTGTCGACAAGGTCGTCGTCGTCGGCAACGTCCGCACCGCCCTGGTAACCGACGCCGGCACCGAACGCGACACCGGCGAACTCACCGGAGTAGCGAGCACCGATGCCGAGGACCGGGTCATCGCCCTCGCCATCGTCGTCGTCGTCGATTTCAGCCGAAGCCGCGACAGCGAAGTCGCCGAAAGCGTACTCGTACCGGGCGATCTGGCCGTCATAGGTGCCGTCGAGGCCCGAGTTGCCATTGTAGCCGGCATGTTCGTGGTCGTCACGGAGCGAACCACCGATGATGGCTTCTTCCAGCGCCCAGTCGAAGCCGCCGTCGGTGTCGCCCATGGTCAGGCGGCCGTAGGCGCCGTCCACGAAGATCACGATGCCGCCGTCGTCGGAGTCATCGTCCGTCGCGGGGAAGACAGTGCGGCCGGTGCTCGTGCCGGTGCCGGTGATGAAGCCGTCGTCGTTCCGGTCCAGAACGATGTCGGTCTCGACAGTGTTGTCGTTGATCACATCGTCCAGGTCGACTTCGGCGCCGAACGTCAGGCCGGCGTCGGTTTCACCAGCCATGGTGAAGATGACGTCGATATCCGTGTGGAACTGGAGGTCCGCATCTTCGATATCGTCGGACTCATCGTTGAACAGGTCTTCGCTGGCGCCGAACACACCCATCTCGGCCGTACCCGAGACGTTCACCTCAGCGAAGGCGAAGGTCGTCGAGGCGACCAGAGCCGTGGAGGCTAGCAGAAACTTTTCCATGGTATCCCTCATGATCTCTTTTCAGCCCCAAGGGTGGTCACCTCGTGGGCACAAGCGTGGAATGACGCTTTTCCCCCTTTGCCTCAAGCAAGCGTGGAGGGCGGGTGTCATCAGGGCGCAGATTGGTGCAGCCTTGCCACACCGCATTCTGGTCCGGCTGAACGGAAAAAGGGCCGCCTCGGAAAGGCGGCCCTTGATCCTGCCGAGGCAGATGTCGCGATCAGTCTTGGATCAGGGCTTCGATCTTCTGGCACTTGTCCTGATTGCTGTCGGCCGAGTTCGACTGAATGATGATGCCCGAGACTTGCGCCAGGGTCAGGTTCATCAGATCTTCTTCTTCGAGGCTGGCCTGGCAATCGGCCAGCGCGTTCTCGAGACGCTGCTGCATCATGCTCATGCCTTCGTCTTCGGCCATGTGCTGCTCGGCGAAAGCAGCGGGAGCGGCAACGAGGGCAGCGGCGGCGAGGGTGGCGATACGCTTCATAAGTCTTCCTTTCGTTTCGACTGTCTAATTGTCGTGGCCCAATCGGGCCGGATACTCGCACGGTTCGGGCAGATACCGCCCTAGCAGGCGGCACCCTGCAAACTCGCAATTTGGTGGTGACGAGATCGCCGTCCACAAAACAGCGAAGGATCGCGTCGATCTTTCCCGTTTCTCAAATCGCTTGCAGGCTCAACTTAGCATCCGGGATTTGGTTCCTTGCCCGCGAGCGGCGCCTCGGATACTCAACAGGCACGTTCACGCCAGGAGGGATACGGACCCATGCGCGCACCCACGACGATCCGCCTTGCCGGTACGGCCTGCCTGCTCGCCGTCCTTTCCGCCTGCGCGGATCGTGAGGCCAATCTCGCGCAGCGGGAGCTTCTGGATCGCAACGTCGAAGAGCGCGAGTCGGTCTTCGACCTGTTCCTGAATGTCGACGACCCCAACCAGACGGTCGAGGTGAACAAGTACATCTGGCGCGCCTCGCAGGAGGTTCTGGATTTCCTCCCGCTCGAGACGGCCGACCCGTTCACCGGCGTGATGTCCTACGGCTACGGTCGCCCGCCAGGAGGCGGGCAGGCCTACCGCGCCACCGTCTACGTGCAGGATCCGGCGCTGGAGGCGCGGTCGCTCAACGTGGCGCTGGCCACGCAGAGCGGCCCCGTCAACGCCGCCACCGCGCAGGCGGTCGAGAATGCGATCCTGACCCGCGCCCGGCAGCTGCGTCAGGCCGAAGAGGGGCTCTGACTCCTCACCCTCTCGCCAGCGCGTCGATCCAGCGAAACTGCGCCGGCAGGCAGACGCGCTGCAGGTCGTATCTCTGCACCACCGCCTGCCGTGCCGCCTGACCCAGCGCCGCCCGCGCCTCGGGATCATCGAGAAGGCGATCCACAAGCGCGACCATCCGCTGCCCGTCGAAGAAGTCGAACAGCAGACCGGTCTCGCCATCCCGGATCGCCTCGCGCACCGGAGAGGTATCGCTCCCCACGATGGCGCAACCTGCGCTCATCGCTTCGATCAGCGACCAGCTGAGCACGAACGGATACGTCAGGTAGACGTGCACGCGACTCACCTGCAGGAGGCGCGTGAAGGCCTCGCGTTCGATCCGCCCGGTGAAATGGACCCGCGCCCAATCGGCTTCGGGGATGCGGCCCTTCACCTCTTCCACCAGCACCTGTTTCCAGCTGCCCCCACCCTCGGGAGGTGCGCCATAGCTGACCCCGTCCTCACCCACGATCACCACCCGCGCCCTGGGGCGAGCGCGCAGAAGATCCGGCAGCGCGCGCATGAAGACGTGGAAGCCGCGGTAGGGCTCCAGGTTGCGATTCACGAAGGTGACGATCTCTTCGCCTGGGCGGAACGTGCCGTGGCCGGGCAAGGTCAGCTCGGCTTGGGCATCGGGGCAGATGACATCCGTGTCGATGCCGTCGAACAGGACCGAGATCTTCTGCCGCAGCTCGGGCGGGTGCATGTCCGCCTGCCAATGCGTGGGGGAAATCCCGGCATCCGCCGCTTCCAGTTGCAGGCGCATGGCGAGGTTCTTCATGTCGACACGCGCGCCACGGCCAAGCTCTCCGCGGCCTTCGAATTCGGGATCGAAGCCGATGTCGGCCCCTGCGGCCCGATAGAAGAACTCGGCGAAGACGCCGATACGGGCGTCGGGCCAGACATGGCGCAGGAACAACGCCTCGCCCCAGCCTGAATGCGCGACGATCACGTCCGGGGTCAGCCCCCGCGCCTTCAGCGCCTCGCAGGCCCGGAACACGGTCGCGCCGCGATCTACTGCGCGATCGAGGGTGCTCGACCACGGGTGCGACTTGCGGTCGTGGGGCGGTTCATAGCGGTAGGCGATGACCTCGACCCCGCGCCAGCGGGTGCTTTCCTTGAAGCGGCTCGTCAGGGCGATGACACGGTGCCCGGCGGCGGCAAGCGCGGGGGCGAGGTGCGCGAACTGGCCGGGAAAGTTCTGGTGCAGGAACAGGATGACCATGCGCACTCTCGTCGTAACCGCGGGCTGAATGCCGCAGAATTGCAGCGATGGCAAAGGGCGCGGGCTGGACCCGCCCCGGCGCGGCACCTATCAAGGCGCGCGACGCAAAACACCTCGGACAGGACGCCCATGGCCCGCTACGACGCCGCCCAGATCGAACAGAAATGGCAGAAGGCCTGGAACGAGGCCGGCTGCTTCACCGCCCGCCGCGACGATACCAAGCCGAAATACTACGTGCTCGAGATGTTCCCCTATCCGTCGGGGAACCTGCATATCGGCCACGTGCGCAACTACACGATGGGCGACGTGGTCGCGCGCTACAAGATGTCGACGGGCCACGCGGTCCTGCACCCGATGGGCTGGGACGCCTTCGGCCTTCCGGCAGAGAACGCCGCGATGGAGCGCAAGGTTCATCCCGGCGACTGGACCTACCAGAACATCGCCAACATGAAGGCGCAGTTCGCGCGCCTCGGCCTGACGCTGGACTGGAGCCGCGAATTCGCCACCTGCGACCTTGAATATTACGGCCAGCAGCAGGCGATGTTCATCGACTTCCTGGAAAAGGGCCTCGTCTATCGCAAGAACGCGGTGGTGAACTGGGACCCGATAGACATGACCGTGCTCGCCAACGAGCAGGTCGAGGACGGGCGCGGCTGGCGATCCGGTGCGTTGGTCGAACGGCGCGAGTTGACGCAGTGGTTCTTCAAGATCTCGGACTATGCCGAGGATCTGCTGGACGCGCTCGACCGGCTGGAGAACTGGCCCGACAAGGTCCGCACGATGCAGAAGAACTGGATCGGGCGGTCGCGCGGCCTGCAATTCGCCTTCGATCTGGCCGGTCGTGACGACAAGGTCGAGGTCTATACCACCCGCCCCGACACCCTGCTGGGCGCCAGCTTCGTCGGCATCTCGCCCGACCACCCGCTGGCGCGGGAACTGGAAGCGAGCAATCCCGACCTCGCCGCCTTCAACGCCGAGTGCCGTAAGATGGGCACCGCCGAGGAAGAGCTGGAGAAGGCCGAGAAGCGCGGCTTCGACACTGGGCTGAAGGCGACTCACCCGCTCGACCCGTCGTTGGAGCTGCCGGTCTACGTCGCCAACTTCATCCTGATGGATTACGGCACCGGCGCGATCTTCGGCTGCCCGGCCCATGACCAGCGCGACCTGGATTTCGCCCGCAAGTACGACCTGCCGGTGAAGTCGACCTTCGTGCCCATGAACGGCCCCCACACCGCGCCCGAGGACCAGGGCGAGCCCTTCGTCCCGCCCAAAACCGAGGTCGTGCGCTACACCCGTATTGTCGCCGGTGCCGCCGAGGAGACTGGCGAGGCGGCCATCGACGCCGCCATCGACCGCGCCGAGTCCGAGGGCTGGGGCCAGGGCGTGACCAAGTTCCGCCTGCGCGACTGGGGCCTGTCGCGCCAGCGCTACTGGGGCTGCCCGATCCCCGTCATCCACTGCGACACCTGCGGCGTGGTGCCCGAGAAGAAGGAAAACCTGCCCGTCGAACTGCCCCGCGACGTGGATTTCGACACGCCGGGCAACCCGCTCGACCGGCACCCGACCTGGCGCGACGTCTCCTGCCCGCAATGCGGTGCGGCGGCGAAGCGCGAGACGGACACCATGGACACCTTCGTCGATTCGTCCTGGTACTACGCCCGCTTCACCTCACCCGGAGCGACCACGCCCACCGACGCGGCCGAGGCCGACTACTGGATGAATGTCGACCAGTATATCGGCGGGGTCGAGCACGCGATCCTGCACCTGCTCTACTCGCGCTTCTTCGCCCGCGCGATGCACGCCTGCGGCCATCTGCCCGCCTCGGCGATCGAGCCGTTCGACGCACTGTTCACCCAAGGCATGGTGACGCACGAGATCTACCAGACCGAGGACGCCTCGGGCCGCAAGACCTACTACCTGCCGTCCGAGGTCGACCTGCGCGACGGAGGCGCCTTCCTGCAGGACGGGACGCAGGTGCAGGTCATCCCATCGGCCAAGATGTCCAAGTCCAAGCGCAACGTGGTCGACCCGGTCGAGATCATCGACCGCTTCGGCGCCGACACCGCGCGCTGGTTCGTCCTGTCCGATTCGCCCCCGGAGCGCGACGTGGAATGGACCGAAGCCGGGGCCGAGGCGGCGTCGAAGCACCTCGCCCGGGTCTGGCGGATCGCGGAGGGTGCGCGCGATGCGCCCGAGACCGGGGGCGATGACGAGACCCTGCTGCGCGAGATGCACAAGGCCATCCACGACGTTACGGTGAACATCGAGAGCTTTGGCTTCAACGCCGCAATCGCGCGCCTCTACGCCTTCGCCAATACGCTGTCGAAGTCACAGGCTGGTCGCAAGGCGCAAGTGAAGGCCGCGCGCACCCTTGCGCAGCTCATGGCGCCGATGACCCCGCACCTCAGTGAGGAACTCTGGCGGATGCTGGGCGGCGAGGGGTTGGTGACCACGGCGAAATGGCCTCAGGCCGATCCGGCGATGCTGGTCGAGGACGAGGTCACCATGCCGATCCAGGTGAACGGCAAGCGCCGTGACGAGATCCGCGTCGCCAAGGACGCGCCGAAGGAACAGGTCGAGGCCCTCGCGCTGGCCAGCGATGCCGTGCAACGCCAGCTTGCCGGTGCTACACCCAAGAAGGTGATCCTGGTGCCGGGGAAGATCGTGAATGTCGTCGTCTAGGGCAGACTGGACGCGTCGGGGCCTCGTCGCAGCCCTCGCCGCCCTTCCCGCCTGCGGGTTCCGCCCGGTCTATGGCCCAGGCGGCCCGGCGGCTGGGCTGACCGGCGAAATCATCGTGGACGAGCCGGTCGACGAGGCCGGTTACGCGCTATTCACCCGGCTCGTGGATCGCCTCGGGCAGCCGGCCTCTCCGCGCTACCGGCTGGCGGCGGACGTGCGAATCTCGACCCGGAATCTCGGGCGGACCAACGACAACGCGGTCGCCCGTCGGCAACTGGTCGGGACCGTCACCTACAGCCTGATCGACCTCGAGACGGAAAGCGTCCTGCGCCGCCACACCCTGGCGAGCTTCACGGGCTACAGCTCTCCCCTTATCGACGATGACATCACGCCCGAACCGGGCGAGCCATATGTCGGCAGCTACTACTCGGTCAGCGAGGCACGGCGCGACGCGGGCGAGCGGCTGATGACCATTCTTGCCGACAAGATCGTCGCAGACCTTCTGGCCACCTCGCCCGCCTGGCGCACATGAAGCTGTCGGCCCGCGACGCCAATTCCTGGATCGCCAAGCCGCCGGACGCGAGCCCCGCGACGCTGATCTACGGTGAGGACGGGATGCGCGTGGCGCTGAAGCGGCAGGACCTCGTGCGCAACATCGCCGGTCCGAATGCCGATGACGAGATGCGCCTGACCCGCATCTCCGGGTCCGATCTGCGCAAGGACAAGTCGCTGCTGACCGACGCGCTGAAGGCGCAGGGTTTTTTTCCCGGGCCTCGGGTCGCGCTGCTCGAAGATGCCAATCAGCACAATGCCGATCAGATCACGGCTGCGCTTCTGGACTGGCAGCCGGGCGACGCGCACATGGTCGTCATCTGCGGGTCACTGAAGCCCACCTCGCCCATCCGCAAGACCTTCGAGAAGCACCCGACCGCCGGCTGCATCGCCGTCTACGACAATCCGCCCGACCGGGGCGAAATCGACGCCTGGATTACCGAGGCCGGTCTGACGCTCGATCGCGACGCCGCCGCTGCGATTCACGCGATGGCGCAGGACCTTGCCCCCGGCGATCTCAGGCAGGTGATCGCGAAGATCGCACTCTACAAGCATGGCGACGACAGCCCGCTGACCCCGGACGAGGTCGCCGCCTGCGCCCCCGCCTCGACCGAAGCCGACCTCGACGACGTGCTGAACGCCGCAGCCGACGGACGCACGGCCGCGATCGGGCCGATCCTGTCCCGGCTCGAGGCGCAGGGCGCACAGCCGGTGGCGCTTGCCATCGCGGCCATGCGGCACTGGCGAACCCTTCACGCGGTGGCCGCCGATCCGGGGGGGCCGGGCTCGGGAATCGGCAAGCTGCGCCCGCCGGTCTATGGCCCGCGCCGCGATGCGATACAGCGGCAGGCCACGCGCATCGGCCTGCACCGGCTGGAAGAGGCGATTCAGATCCTGACCGATACCGACCTGACCCTACGATCCACCGCGAAGGCCCCGCAGATGGCGTTGATGGAGCGGGCGCTGATCCGCCTGTCGATGATGGCGCGGCGCTAGCCCCGCGCGGGGAACAGGTTTTGGCCCGGGTCGTTGGTCGCCGAACCCCAGCGCCGGAGGCCCCCCATGTCCCAGAAAACAGCGATCGTGCTCGGCGGTTCTGCCGGCGTCGGACATGCCGTGGTCGAGGCCCTGATCGACCGGGGCTACCGCGTCGGCGTCATCGCGCGCGGGCAGGATCGGCTTGACGCGATGGAGACGCATCTTGGGGACCACGTTGCCACCGCCGCAGCCGATGTGGGCGACGCCCGCGCGCTCGAACGGGCGGTCGACAGCCTCGTAAGCACGCTCGGACGGCCGGACGTGTGGATCAATTCGGCGATGCTGACCAGCTATTCCCGGTTCGAGGACGTCCCCCCGGACGAGTTCAACAAGATCGTCGAGACGACCCTGCTGGGACAGGTGAACGGCACCCGGCTGGCGCTGCGGTACATGAAGCGCGGCAACATCGTTCACATCGGCTCGGCGCTCGCGTACCAGTCGCTGCCGTTCCAGGCGGCCTATTGCACCTCGAAGCACGGGATCAACGGCTTCGTCTCGGCTCTGCGGGCCGAGCTTCTGCGCGAACGGCGCCCGATCTCGCTGTCGATCGTCCAGCTTCCCGCGGTGAACACGCCGCAGTTCGACTGGGCGCTAAACCGGCTGGGCAAGAAGCCCCAGCCGGCCCCACCCATCCTTGATCCGAGCGCCGCGGCGCAAGCCGTGCTGCAGGCCGTCGACACCGACGCGCGCGAAATCCTCGTGGGTAAATCGGTGTTCGCGCTGATCTTCGGCAGCTTCGTGGCGCCCGGCTGGCTGGACCGAAAGCTGGCCAAGGACGGCGCCGAGGCCCAGAAGAGCGCCGAGGCCGAGCCTGGCGGACGCGAGAACAACATGTTTGCCCCCGTGACCTACCCCGCCTCGTCACGCGGCCGATTCGATGATCGCACGAGGCACGACGCCGTCGCCATCGACGGCGACAAGGCGCGTTACATCGCCTTCGGCGGCCTTGCCGTGACTAGCTTTGCGGCCGGGCTGCTGCTGCGCAAGCTCTTCGACTGACAGAAGCGTGCATTGCGGCGCGGACGGGGCGGGGCTAGCCTAGCTCTCGTCATGCGCATGCTCGTCCTGATCCTCGCCCTGATGCTGGCGTCCTTCGCCGCCGTTGCGGCGCCGGTCGAGCATCAAGCGTCTGTCGAGGCCGCGTCGAGCCATTGCTGCGACACCGGCCATCATTCCACGGCAGGATGCGTCGCGCTCTGCGCCCTCGTCCCCGCGCCGGCGAGCTTTCCCGAGGAAACTCCGCGACGCCTCCGGCATCCCCTGCCCGGTGACGTGGCCTTCACCGCCACCATCGTGTCTGGCACTCTCGACCCGCCCCGTTTCGGCTGACTCCACTCCGAAACGACACAGAACGATCGAGAGAGACATCATGCAGAAATTTTCCCGCATCGGCGCGTTCGCCGTCGCGCTCGCCTTCGCCGCACCCGCCATCGCCGAAGAAGGGACCACGCTCCATGTCACCAAGACGCCGACCTGCGGCTGTTGCGCGGCGTGGGTGGACCTTGCCCGCGAAGAAGGGTTCGAGGTCGAGGTGACAGAGACCCGCGACTATGTCGGCATGAAGCGCGCGGCCGGCGTCCCCGCGGACCTGTGGTCCTGCCACACCGCCGAGATCGAGGGCTACACGGTCGAGGGCCACGTGCCCTTCGCCGCACTCCGCAAGCTGCTGGACGAGCGTCCCCAAATCGACGGACTCTCGGTTCCCGGCATGCCCGCCGGCTCGCCCGGCATGGGCGACGATCCCGAGGCCAAGTTCGACGTGATCGCCTTCGGCGGCGCGGCCGGCGAGGGCGAGGTGTTCCACGAAGCCGGACGCTAGGCCGCCCGCCATAACGTGCCCGGCCGATCCTGAGAGGGTCGGCCGGGCACTTCGTTTCTCAGGCCCCGACGATCTTCCCGCCGTTCGGGTGCAGCGTCTGGCCGGTGAAATAGCTGCCATCCGGCCCCGCCAGGAACAGGTAGGCGGTCGCGATCTCCCACGGCTGGCCGGCCCGGCCCAAGGGGGCGTCCTTGCCGAAATCCTCGACCATCTCGGGCGGCATCGAACCGGGGATGAACGGCGTCCAGACGGGCCCCGGCGCCACCGCGTTCACACGGATTCCGCGATCGGCAAGCGCCATCGCGATGGAGCGCGAGAAGGCAAGTTCGGCGCCCTTCGTGGTGGAGTAGCCGACGAGGTGGTCGTTGCCCTTGAAGGCGTTGACGCTCGTGGTGTTCACGATCGTCGCACCCTCCTTGAGGTGCTTCAGCGCCGCCTGCGTGACATGGAAATAGCTCTTCACGTTCGAGCGGAGCATGTCGTCCAGCCGCTCTTCGGAGAGCTCTTCGTCGATCGGCCAGTCCAGGTATTGCTGCGACGCGTTGTTCACCACGATGTCGAGCTTGCCGTAATGCGCAACGGTGTCCTCGACCACCTTGGCGGCATGGGCCTTGTCACCGAGGTCGCCCTCGAAGGTCAGGCATTCCGAGCCTTCGTCCTCGACGATCTTCTTCGTGTCCTCGGCATCACGGCTTTCCTCGCGATAGGCGATGGCGATTTTCGCGCCCTCGCGGGCGAACAGGGCCGCCACGGCGCGGCCGATGCCCGAGTCGCCGCCGGTGACCAACGCGACCTTGCCGTCGAGCTTGCCGACGCCGGGAAAGCGCGGCTTCCAGTCAGGGGCGGGGTCCATCTCGTACTCGCGGCCCGGCATGGTGTCCTGAGTCTGCGGCTTGATCTTCGGGTCGCTGACGATGTCGCTCATGGTCTGTCCTTTCACTGGTGACGTGCGGTCACGGCAACCGAAGCGCGTTCTGGCGCGGCGGTCTTTCGTCTCCGGAACGTCTGGACGCCCGACGGGTTGCGCGGTGAAGGCCCGTCAGCGGAAAATGGAGGAGGTGAGCCCAGCAGCCGTATCGCCGGCGGGCCTGAAGGTCCGCTGTCTCTCCACTCGAGCGGCCACTTGGCGGGCTCTGCCCGCGCAAGGTTGGATCAACCGGCTTTGGCCTCTGCGGGGCTCAGCAGCCCCTCTTGCACGAGGCGCTGCCGCAGACCCGCGGGGCCATCGAACAGGTGCGTCTGCCAGCCCCGCGCCTCTGCCGCGCGGAGGTTCTTGGCCTTGTCGTCGATGAACAGGATGCGTCCCGGTGCGGCGCCGGTGTCACGTTCGAGCGCTGCATAGATCTCGGGGGCGGGTTTCACCACGCGCAACTCGCCCGAGACAATCATTCCGTCGAACTCTGTCAGCGCCGGCCAGAGCGCCTGCGCATGATCCAGCGTCTCGCGCCCGAAATTGGTCAGCGCCCAGACCGGGATGCCCTTGGATCTCAGCGCGCGCAGGAGCGACACGCTTTCGGGGATCAGCGGACCGGCCATCTTGTCCCAGTGGTCGCGCCAACTCAGCACGTCCTTGTGCCAGCGGCCGTGCTTCCACGCGGTATCCTCGACCGTCTGGTGCCAAGGCTCGCCCGCGTCGATTCGCAGGTTCATCTCGTGCAAGGGAACCTCGCGGAACAGCCGCACCCGCGCCACGCGTCCCATCGCCTTGTCGTAGTACCCCTCGGGGTCCCACTCCAGAAGGACGCGCCCGATGTCGAACACCACCAGATCGACCGCCATTGCCTACCCTTTCGCCTGCCTGACGACGCGCTCCAGCGCGTCGCGGAACCGCGCCCGGTCGGCTTTTCCGAAAGGCTTGCCGCCGCCCTGCCGGAACGGGTCCGCCGCACGCAGGTCGGCCATCAGGTCGCGGGACGCAAGGGCGGCGCCGACATTCCTTTCGGTAAGGACCTCGCCGTTCGGCTTGATCACGCGGGCCCCTGCCGAAACGGCACGGGCGGCAAGCGGGATGTCGCCGGTCACGACGACGTCGCCCGCCGCGCAACGGTCGGCGATCCATATGTCCGCCTCGTCCGCGCCCTGATCGACATAGACCATCTCGACCAGGGGGTTGGACGAGGGCCGCAGCCCCCCGTTGGACACCATCGCCACGGGCAGGTCGTGCCGCGTGGCGACAGCCTCGATCTCGGCCTTCACAGGGCAGGCGTCGGCATCGACGTAAATCAACGGCGGGCCTCCGGTGCGGCGATCACCCGTAAAGCGCCTCGGCGTGGAAGCGCACGTGATCCTCGATAAAGCTCGAGACGAAGAAGTAGCTGTGGTCGTAGCCCGGCTGCAGGCGGAAGGCGCCCTGCTGCTTGCGGTCGGTCATGGCGCCGGCCAGCGCGCCGGGCTTCAGCTTGTCCCAGAACTGGTCCGCGGTCCCGGCATCCACCAGCACCGGTCCGTCGAAACCGCGCTCGCGCATCACCTCGCTGGCGTCGTGCGGCCGCCACGCCTCGCGGTCTTCCCCAAGGTAGAGCCCCAGCTGGCGCGTGCCCCAGTCGCTGTCCATGGTCCGGCACATCGGCGAAAACGCCGAGACGCTCGTGAAGCGGTTGGTCCCAAGCCCCATGCCGATGGTCAGTGCGCCGTGCCCGCCCATCGAGTGGCCGGTGATCGCCTGCCGGTCGAGATCCACCGCAAACTCCCGCGCAACGAGCTGCGGCAGCTCCTCGGTGACGTAGTCCCACATGCGGAAGTGCTTCGCCCAAGGGTCCTGTGTGGCGTTCACGTAGTAGGACGCGCCCTGCCCCATGTCGAAGCTGTCATCGTCGGCAACGCCCTCACCGCGGGGGGACGTGTCGGGAAAGCAGATGGCGATCCCGTATTCCGACGCAAATTGCTGCGCGCCGGCCTTCGTCATCGCATTTTCGTGGGTGCAGGTCAGGCCAGAGAGGTACCACAGGATCGGCACAGAACCGTACTTCGCCTCTTCGGGCAGGTAGAGCCCGAAGGTCATGTCGGTCCCGGTGGCATCGCTCGCATGGGTGTAGACCCCCTGCACGCCGCCAAAGCTCACGTTTTCCGATTTCGTTTCCATGCCGTCCCTCCTGTGGTGTCCAGAGCCATAACAAAGGCCACCCGCAGGCGCGGTCAACGCGTTGGATTACCCCGCGGCGAAAATAAACCGACCGGTTCAGTTTTTCCTTGATCAGCACCAGAGCGCCTCTTAACTAAACGATACGGTTCAGTTCATAATGAGGAGTCTCTCATGACCTTCACCTTCATCAAGGGCGCCATACTGGCCGGCGCTCTCGGCGCCCCGCGTGCCCATGCCGCACCGGAGATCACCCAACATTTGGAGGCCGAACCACCTGCGATCGTTCTGACCGTCCCCGCGGACGGGGATTGATCCAGACCGCTGCGGCGCCCATCTGACTCCTGTCGGGGCGGCGGATCGTTGCCGCCCCAGACCTTTACCGCCTAAAGTGTCCGGGCGGTTGTCATCAGGGGTGTCAGCATGAATGTCGAAGCGCAGGTCAAGAAGGGTCGCAAATACGACCAGGTTCTCGAAGGCGCGCGCGAAGTGTTCATGTCGGACGGGTTCGAGGGCGCCTCGGTCGACAGCATCGCCAAGCGCGCCGGCGTCTCGAAGGCCACGCTCTACAGCTACTTCTCGGACAAGCGCCTTCTCTTCGTCGAGGTCGCTTCGGCCGAATGCCGGCGCCAGGCAGCAGAGGCGGTCGAGCACCTGGATTTCTCGCGCCCGCCGCGCGAAGTGCTCACCACTGCCGGCGCTGCGCTGATGGACTTCATGTTTTCGGAAACCGGGCAGCAGGTATTTCGCATCTCGGTCGCCGAATGCGAGCGCTTCCCCGAGATTGGCCGTGCCTTCTGGGAGAGCGGCCCCGGAATGCTCGAGAACCTGCTGACGCGCTATTTCGACCTCGCCATCGCGCGGGGCGAGCTTGTCATCGACGACAAGTCTCTTGCAGCGCACCAGTTCGCCGAACTGTGCAAGGCAGAAGTGTTTCCGCGCCTCTGCCTGCGCATCCAGCCCGATTTTACCGCCGCCGAGCGCACCCGCGTCCTCGAAGGCGCGGTCGAGACGTGGCTGGCCCGCTACGGCACCTGACAGCGCGGCTCAGTCCACCCGGCGCAGGTGAAGCTGGTTGCCGATCTTCTTTGTCTCGAACCGCTTCAATTCCGATACCAGGTCGCTCAGCTTGCGCTTGCCGTAGGTGCGCGTGTCGAAATCAGGATGCTCGGCGGTGATGTACTGGCCGATCTGGCCCAGCGCATACCATTCGTCGTCCTGCTCGATCCTGTCCATCGCCTGAAGGATCAGCGGCACCGCCTCGATCGGCGCGACCTTGCCCGCGGGTGCGCGGCCTGAATCCGCCTGAACGGGCTGGACCGGCTCGTCCACGATGTTCTCGATCAGGATGAACCGGTTGCAGACGTTGCGCAGGGCCTCGGGCGCCTTGCCCTCGCCGATGCCGATGACGTCCAGGCCGTTCTCGCGCACGCGGTTGGCCAATGCCGTGAAGTCGCTGTCGGAACTGACCAGCACGAAGCCGTCGAAGCGGCCGGTATGCAGGATGTCCATCGCGTCGATCACGAGGCCGATATCGCTGGCGTTCTTGCCGACGGTGTTCGCCGTTTCCTGGTGCGCCACGAGGCCGAGGTCGCGGACCTTCTGGCTCCAGTTCGACAGGCGCCCCGATGACCAGTCGCCATAGACCCGGCGCAGCGCGGGCTCGCCGAACTTGGTGATCTCCTTCAGGATCGGGTCGGCGTATTTCGCCGGAATGTTGTCGGCGTCGATCAGGACGGCATAGAGCGGTCGGTTGCGCTCGGGCATGGACACCTCTGGGATCACGAAACGGTCGCCTCAGCCGTGATCGAAGCGGGGGACCTTGTCAAATCGCCCTTTCCTCGGACGCGACTCGGCACATCTTGCGGGGCGTCCGACCCAAACCCGGTGCGTGCCATGCTCCGCCCTGTCACTTTCTTCACCTGCCTCGCGCTTCTTGCCGCGTGCCAGACGACTTCCGCGCCGCCGACGGAGCGGGGCGATTGCGAGGCCACCGCGCAGCGCCTGCAAAGTTCGATGCTGGGTGTCCCCGTGAGCGAGATCGACGGCTCCGGCCCCGGCGGGCGCCGCGTGATCGGACCGGACACCGCGGTGACAATGGACCACGTCCCCGCGCGCCTGAACCTCGAGACCGATGAAAACGGGCGCCTGACCCGCGCCTATTGCGGCTGAACAGAGGCGGCCATCAGACGAAGGCGCCGTGGCAGAACCACCCCGCTGACAGCCCGGCGCCGTGGGCAAAGTACATCCACAGCCGCTCTCCGTTCGCGCAGGTCACGCACCAGTAGTCCCGCACGCCCGTCCGCCAGGCCGGGTCGTCCAGCCACCATTCGGGGGCGATGCGCTCGGGTCCCTCTGCACTGACGGCCGCCATGTCCCGGTTTCTCCAGCGGAACTGCGCGGGGGGCTTGGGGCGCTCCGGAGCCGCGACGGCTTCGGGCGACCAGATCAGGTGCGGTCGGGCCATCTGCGGCGCCGACCAGCCCGTCGCGGGCTCGGACCAGGCGGCGGCGAGGATCTGCACCTCCTTCTCGGGAATGTGGCTGTCCGAGGGCGCCAGCCGGGTGATCCGCTCGAGCCCCACGCGCGCGCCGAGCCGCCCCATCAGATCGTCCAGCGGCGTGCCGGTCAGCCGCGCCTCGGCATCACTTGCGGCTTCGACATGGCCGCGATGCTGGTGGACCTCCACGGGCTCGGTCTCGGTCGCGACCAGACGCACCATGTCGATGCCGAAGCCCGCCTCGATCTCGGCCACCTTCATCGCCAGGAGCTGCCGCAGCCGCTCCGGCTCGGACGAGGGGCGCGCCAGTCCCGCTTCGACCGCCCCGGTCGTGTGGTCGGCCCGGTGGCATTCCAGCCGGACCCGCCGCGCCCCGCGCCCCCTGCGCCGCAGCCTCTCGCACAGCACAGGCAACAGGCGATCCACCGCCGCCAGGACGTCCGCCTCAAGGCCGATCGGCTCGGGCAGGCTCATCCGGGCGGCAAAGCGCATCTCGGGCAGACCGGGCGAAACCGGCTCGGGCGCGAGGCCAAGCGCCTGGTCCAGCCGGAACACCAGGTGCTGGCCGAACCGCCGGGCCAGAGCCGCACGGGGCTGGTTCGCAAGGTCCTCGACGCGCCGGAGGCCCAGGCGGCCAAGTTCGGCGACCAATTCACCGTCAAGCCTGAGCCCTGCCACGGGCAGCGGCGCAATGGCGGTCCGCGTCCCTCCCGGCATGGCAATCCGCCCGCGGGGCGCGATCTTCGGTGCTACCTCGACACCGCCGGTCCGACGTTTCGCAGCTCGCGAGCGGGTGGCCGGGGCCTCCTGGTCTATCGCGTCGCCGGACCGCCCCGCCTCTGCCCCGCGGCCGGCATATCGTGCGAGTGCCCAGGCCGCGCCGACCGTATCGGCAAGCCCCGCCTGCACCGTCAGGCCCTGGGCCGCGCAATCCTCCTCGATTCGCGCCAGAAGGGCCGCCTCACCCCCGAAAAGATGCGCGCAGCCCGTCAGATCCGCGAGGAGGCCCGTCGGCGGCTCTTCGGCGATCCAAGGGCTGAACTTGCCCAGCCAGCGCGCGAGCGCCGACAGGAATGCGGCCTCGGCCTCGAGCGCCTCCCACTTCGTCACGAGGTCCGGGCACAGTGCACGGGCATCCCTGAGCCCCTGCCCCACCCGCAGGCCGGCCGCCGCAGCTGCGGGGCTGACGCTGACAACCACTTGCGCGCCGCCGCGATCCGCGGCGACGGCCAAGGGCACCCCGGAGGGAATGGTCCCGCGGCGCAGCAGCCGTTCCGCCCCCAGATGCGGGAACGACAGCGAAAGTATCCGTCGATGATCCATGAGCGTCCCGTGGCAGCAGGATGTTCACGTTAAGTTCCACCCCAGCTAGAGCCGAATCGGGCCGAGAGTCGAGTCATCGAAAGCAGAGAAACCGCAGGTCAGCGGGTAAGGTGCCGCGGCGGGTTGGGGGCAGGGGTTGCCGCGGCACCATCTAGCAGGTTCGCTATGGATCCATCATGGATACCGCCGGTGACGCTTTCAGGGGCGGCGGCGGGTCATTCAGGGGAAAGATCGCGGCATCTTCGTGGCGCTACGTCTCCGGACTTGCCAAACATCCGCGCCTTCCCCACCTTTTGAAGATGACCGTCATGACACCCACGCCGTTTCCCGGGCGGCCGGACCCCCATGCCAAGGTCGCCTTCGACCGGCACGAGCTCAACCTCATCCTCGGCCTTTACGGCCGTGCCGTTGCCGCGGGCGAGTGGCGCGATTACGGCATGTCCTTCCTGAGGGACGTGGCGATCTTCTCGATCTTCCGCCGCACGGCCGAGCATCCGATCTATCGGATCGAAAAGCGTCCGAAGCTGCGGGGACGGCAGGGCATGTACGCCGTAATCGGCATGGACGGGCAGATCCTCAAGCGGGGCGGAGACTTGCGGGCCGTCCTCGGCGTCCTCGACCGCAAGCTCATCCGCGCCATCGAGTAGGTTACAGCCGCCGCCGCGAGGTAACCGGACCATCCCCCTGCGCCTCGATGCGGGCGATTGCCTGCTCGATCGGCTCGTAAGCCACCGCCATGTGGTGGGCGTTCGCGTGGATCAGAACCTCGGCATCCACCGCCATCGCCACGTGCCCCTTCCAGAAATAGAGGTCCCCGCGCGCGGGTGGCTCATCCTCGAGCGCCTGACCGACCACCGCCTCCTGCAGGTCGCTGTCGCCGGGACAGGGGATATGGCAGGCAAGGCACGCCGCCTGCACCAGGCCCGAACAGTCGATCCCGTCGATCGAGTTGCCGCCCCAGAGATACGGCACTCCAAAGAACAGTTGCGCAACGCTCGCCGGATCGGTGAAGGCGCGGTTCGCCGGCGCAAGGTGTGGCCGCGGTACGTGAAGGCCGCCCTCGACCTCGAAGAACCGGTCACTGCCCGCCACGACCCTGAGCCGCGCACCAAAGGACAGGCGCGCGACGGCTGGCCGCTTCATGTCCGGCGCGGGGTAGAGATGTGTCGCGGGAACGCCGACGATATGCGTGGCCGCAACCGGCTCGCCCAAGTCAGCCTCGGCCACGTAGCCGACATACCCGTCCCGGCGCGCCCGCAGGAACGCCATGCCGGCGCGCCGCTCATAGATGTCGACCGCCTCGCCCATCACCAGCTGGCGGTCCCGGGCGGTCCGCTCGGGGGTGGACCACAGGTCGGCCACGGGAATGGCGACGGCAGCGGCCTCGGGTGCGACGAAGCGGTCGGCCTCGACCCGGCCCATCAGTTCGCGCGCGGCAACACGACCATTCGCGGGGGTCAGACGACGGTCGTTCATGCCAGGTCCGACAGCGCGTCGAAGAGGGCGCGTGCGCCTTGCCCGACGCCGCCCTTCGGCCTGGCGGGTGCGGCGGAGGGATTCCAGCCATAGATGTCGAAATGGGTATAGGTTTCGGGCTTGGTCACGAAGCGCCGCAGGAACAGCGCCGCAGTGATCGAGCCGGCGAACCCGCCTTTGGGCGCGTTGTCGAGGTCGGCAATCCCCGGCTCGATCATCGGCTCGTAGGGCGCCCAGAACGGCATCCGCCAGAGCGGGTCGCGCACCTTCTCGCCCGCAGCCACGAGCGTGCCGGCAAATCCGTCGTCACCCGTGTAGAACGGGGCAAGATCGGGGCCGACGGCCACGCGGGCGGCGCCGGTCAGCGTCGCCATCGATACGATCATGTCGCTCTCGACCTCCGAAGCGAGGGCCAGAGCGTCGGCCAGAACCAGGCGCCCCTCTGCATCGGTGTTGTTGACCTCGACCGTCAGCCCCTTGCGCGAGGGCAGGATGTCGCCTGGCCTGAAGGCGGATCCGGCGACGGCGTTCTCGACCGCGGGGACAAGCACGCGAAGCCTCAGCTTCACCCCTGTCGCCATGATCATGCGGGCCAGCCCCAGCACGGTGGCCGCGCCGCCCATATCTTTCTTCATCAGCCCCATCGAGCTGCCCGGCTTGAGGTTCAGGCCGCCTGTGTCGAAGCAAACGCCCTTGCCGACAAGTGTCACCCGGGGACCCGAATCGCCCCAGTTCATGTCGATCAGTCGGGGCGCCCGATCACTGGCCGCGGCCTGACCTACGGCCTGGATCAGCGGGAAGCCTCCGGCCAGTTCGGCGCCCTCGACTACCTTTGCCTCGGCGCCGAGCTCTGCCGCGAGATCGATTGCCGCCGCGGCCAGGTCGGCCGGCCCCATGTCCCGCGCGGGGGTGTTGATGAGGTCGCGGGTCAGCGCCTCTCCGCTCGCGATAGCCTCGAGCCGGGGGGCATCACACCCTTCGGGCGCGACCAGCATGGCCTGAGGCGCCGAAGCCGTGGCATAGCGGTCGAACCGGTAGCCCTCCAGCAACCAGCCAAGCGCCGCCTCGTCCCGTTCCTCTGGCGGCAACGATGTCGCAATGCGCCACGCCCCCGCCGGCAGCGCATCGCGCGCCGCGGCGACCGAGAACCTGTGCTGCGCACGACGATCTTCGGGCCCCAGCCCCACGAGGGCCTGCTCAGGGCGCCCGTCCGCCCCCGGAACGACCAGCGTCTGACCCGCAGAAGCCTTGAACGACGACGCCTCGACCCACGCCCGCGCGACGGGGCTGGCATCCGCGGCCCAGCCGTCCAGCCCTTCGGGTCCCACCACGCTGAGCGGCAGAGCGTCGGAGGCATCCTTCGCGAAGGTCATTGCGGGTTGAGACATGGGCGCGCTCCTGCGGTCAGTGAGGTGGCCGAGCCTAGCGCGCCCATGAGCGGCTGCAATCCCTAGCCGGGACGATCCTGCAGTTCCCAGACCTCTTCGAAAAAGCCCTGCCCGAGCCTGAGCAGACGCGCGACATTCGCCCCAAGCGCGGCCTTGTCCTCCGTTCGCCCGAGCATCACGACCGTCCGCGCGACCCGCGCGATGCGGTTGAGGCCCAAGGCGCTCGCTTTCTCGGCAACGCAGCGCGCAGAATTACGAAGAATATCCGTATCTCGGTCGTGCCACGCCATGGACACCCTGCTAAGCTCGTCCATGAACTGGTCCAGATCCGTGCCAAGGCGTTCCACCCGTTCGGAATCGTCCGGTGCGGCGCCGAGTAGACGCCAAGTATCCTGCCGCGCACTCTCGCGCAGTTGCAAACTTATGACAGTCATCTTCCACTCCTCTATCCCCACCTCGGACATTGCCACAGGAGCGGTAAGAGACCCGTTTATACCGGCCGGAAAACACGATGGAAAATAGTGATGATCGCGCCTAGATCCGCAATGAATCGAAAACCAAGGATTGCCAGATGACGCCCGTCAAGCCGCTGCCGCAATATCTCGTCACTCGCTATCACGGCTGGAAGGCCACCACCTTTGCCGAAAATCACGCGTGGTATCGCCGCTTGGCCGACGAAGGTCAGCGCCCGCGCGCCATGGTGATCTCGTGCTGCGACAGCCGCGTGCACGTGACGTCGATCTTCGGGGCGGATCAGGGCGAGTTCTTCATCCACCGCAACATTGCCAACCTCGTTCCGCCCCACGAACCGGACGGTAATCAGCACGGTACGTCCGCGGCGATCGAGTTCGCGGTGACGGCCCTGAAAGTTACCCATCTGATCGTGATGGGCCACTCCCTGTGTGGCGGCGTGAAGGGATGCTACGACATGTGCTCCGGCAATGCGCCGGAGCTCGAAGAGAAGTCCAGCTTCGTCGGCCGCTGGATGGACCTCCTCCGGCCGGGGTTCGAGCGGCTACCCGAGGGCACGGATGCGGAACGCCAGACGCTGCTGGAATACGAAGCGGTCAAGACGTCCCTGGACAACCTGATGACCTTCCCATTTGTGCGGGAAGCCGTCGAGGCCGATCGTCTGTCGTTGCACGGCTGCCACAACGACATCGCGGAGGGCGGCCTGAAGATGCTCGACCCACGAACCGGCGTATTCGAGGCGGTCTGACCTACCGGGGCAAAACCTGCAGGAGATCGGCGAACACGTTCACCTGCAGTCGCTGCACGGCGGCCAGAGCATTCGCGCGACCCTGCCGAGCCTTTTCCATCAGAGACATATTCCGAACCCTCTTTCGATCTGGTGGCCCGATGGTGACCACCAGATCTTGAGGGAATGTTGAAGAAATCGCGGCAAGTTTCGGCAAGGCCCTCTGATGCCGTCAGCCCTTCTTCAGGACTTCGCGGCCCAGAAGCTCGGCAATCTGCACCGCGTTCAGCGCGGCACCCTTGCGCAGGTTGTCCGAGACACACCATAGCGAGATGCCGTTCTCGACCGTCGAATCCTGACGGATGCGGCTGATGAAGGTTGCGAAGTCGCCCACGCACTCGACCGGCGTGACGTAGCCGCCGTCCTCGCGCTTGTCGACGACCATGATCCCGGGCGCCTCGCGCAGGATGTCGCGGGCCTCGTCCTCGTCGAGGAAATCCTCGAACTCGATGTTCACCGACTCGGAGTGGCCCACGAAGACCGGTACCCGCACGCAGGTCGCCTGTACCTTGATCGAGGTGTCGAGGATCTTCTTGGTCTCGGCGACCATCTTCCACTCTTCCTTGGTCGAGCCGTCATCCATGAAGACGTCGATATGGGGAATGACGTTGAAGGCGATCTGCTTGGTGAACTTGGTGGGCGGCTTGTTGTCGACGGGATTGTAGATCGACTTGGTCTGGTCCCACAGTTCGTCGATCCCCTCTTTCCCCGCGCCCGAGACGGACTGGTAGGTCGAGACGACGACGCGCTTGATCTTCGCGCGGTCGTGCAGGGGCTTCAGCGCCACCACCATCTGTGCGGTCGAGCAGTTGGGGTTCGCGATGATGTTCTTCTTCGCGTAGTCGTGGATCGACTGCGGATTGCACTCAGGCACGATCAGCGGGACGTCCTGATCGTAACGATAGAGGGACGAGTTGTCGATCACGACGCAGCCGGCCTTGGCGGCCTTCGGCGCGTAGGTCTTCGTCGCATCCGAGCCGATGGCGAACAGCGCCATGTCGAACCCGTCGAAGTCGAACGTGTCGAGGTCCTTGGTCTTCAGCGTGGTGTCGCCATAGCTGACCTCGGTGCCCAGCGACTTGCGCGACGCCAGCGCGACAATCTCGTCCGCCGGAAAGCCACGCTCGGCCAGGATGTTCAGCATCTCACGGCCCACGTTACCCGTGGCGCCGACGACAGCAATTCTGTAGCCCATGGAATTACCCCTTTCTCAGGTCGCGACCCCTTACCGTATCGGGGCGGAACGTGAAAGAGGGCGTGCCTATGGCCGCGGCTCGAGCGGGATGCGTCCCCGTTCGTCGAGCGTATAGATCGACTGCCCCTCGATCGCCACGGGCACCAGCGGATTGCCGAACCCCGCCCCGCCGTCGATATTGACGCGGTTGCCGCGGTGCTCGGGGAAGTCGAGCGCGGTATGGCCGTGGATGACGAGCCGCCCGTGGTCTGCCTCGCTCTCGAGCCACCCCTCGCGAATCCACAGCAGGTCATCCTCGTCCTGTTCGTCCAGCGGGACGCCGGGCCGCAGCCCCGCGTGAACGAAGATCAGGTCGTCCGTCTCGTGATACAGGGGCAGGCCCTTCAGGAAATCGTGGTGCGCGTCGGGGATGGCGGCACGCGCGGCGCGGGCGAGTTCTGCCTTGGACAGGCTCTCGCCGTCCACGTGGTAGCTGGCCAGAGTGTCGACGCCGCCATTCATCAAGAACCCCTGCGCCTCGCCATCCAGCCCGTAGGAGCCGAGCGTCCGGCTGCCGCCGAGCGCATCGTGAAACCAGGACTTTCCCGACAGGATGCGCGAGTCGTTCTCTTCGCCGGCCTCAAGGAAGCGCTGGAACATCCGGTCATGATTGCCCTTGCAGAACCGCCAGGGCCGCCCCTCGTCCCGGCCGGCGATCAGCCGGTCGAAAACACCGCGGCTGTCCGGCCCGCGGTCGGCATAGTCGCCGAGGAAGTAGATCTGCGCGTCTGGTCCGCCATCCGCCTCGATCAGACCGAGCGCACGGTCGAGCTGCGCGGAAAAGCCGTGAATGTCACCGACGGCATAGAGGGTCATGTAGCGCTCCTTCGGGGTTGG
The DNA here is from genome assembly GCF_042089775.1 of Palleronia sp. NCBI lineage: Bacteria > Pseudomonadati > Pseudomonadota > Alphaproteobacteria > Rhodobacterales > Roseobacteraceae > Palleronia > Palleronia sp. The sequence continues at coordinate 34,329 of NZ_JBELKF010000003.1, read as the reverse complement.
CCCGGGGAACCTAACTCAGCCGGCGATCTCGTCCACGATGGCGCGCGCGGCACCCGCCGGATCCTGGGCCTGCCAGACCGGGCGGCCAACGACGATGTGGTCCGCCCCCGCCTCGATGGCACCGCGCGGGGTTGCGATGCGCTTCTGATCGCCGGGCGCGCTGCCCGCTGGCCGGACGCCCGGCGTCACGATCAGCCGCCCCTCGGCTTCGGAGAGGGCCCGGATCGCCGCGGCCTCGTGCGGCGAGGCGATCACCCCATCGGCGCCGGCGGCAAAGGCACGGGCGGCACGTTCGGCCGTCAGCTCGGCCAGGTCGCCCTCGCGGATCATCGCGTCGTCGAGGTCGGATCGGTCGAGCGAGGTGAGGATCGTCACCGCCAGGATCTTTGTCTTGGTCCCGGCCGCCCCTTCCATCGCCGCGCGGACGACGTGGGGGTCACCGTGGACGGTCAGGAAGTCGATGTCGAACTGCGTCAGGCCACGCACCGCCTGCTCGACCGTCGCGCCGATGTCGAACAGCTTCATGTCCAAGAAAATGCGCTTGCCGTGATCGTCCTTCAGCTCTCGCGCGAGGGCAAGGCCGCCCATGGTAAGCATCCCCAGGCCGATCTTGTAGAAGCCGACCGCATCGCCCAACCGGGTCGCCAACTTGAGACCGCTCAACGCGTCCCCGGTGTCGATCGCCACGATCAGCCGCTCGTCCGCCATGCGCCTTCTCCTTGCTTTCGCACCGCTCTGCCCCATCTGCGGCGGAACGACAAGGCGGGAACAAGCCCACGTCAAGGCATGTTCCTCTTTGAGACAGAGATACGAGCGGAGGCATCTCATGGCCAAATCACCCAAGGGGTCGGGCAACCCGCTCCTTCCCATTGCGATCATCGCGGTCGTCGTCCTGGCGGTCCTTGTCGGCGTATTCGCCTTGAGCGGGGGCGAAGAGACGCCACCGGACCAACCGACAGTGATCGCAGAGGACGATATAAACGCCGAACCGGCCGGGTCCGGAACGGTCCCCGAGGGCCAGGCCCGCGGAGGCGTCAACGACGCCGAAGAGGGAGAAGCCGACGAGGTCGAGGAAGGCGTCACCGAACTGGTGGACGATGTGGACCCCGCCCCGGCCGATATCGACTCGATTCCTGCCACCGACTACGTCGACAGCACCGGCCCGGACATCGAAGGCGAGACCCTTGCCGACGAGGAAGTCGCCGACTCCGTCTCGGACGAGGTGGCTGACAGCGAGCTGCCGGAAGAGGGCGATGAGGAGCGCGTTGAAACCGTTCCCGCCGACCTGACGTCGGTCGAAGAGGTTCAGGCTGGCGGTGCAAATGCCGAACAGGACGACGACACGGCTGCGAGGATCGTGGACGAGCCTCTGAACCAGTCTGCCACCGAAGAATTCCTGCTCGACGAAGAGACCATCGGTACCGGAGGCGCCGACAACGTCGACACACCTGGACCGCAGGAGAGCACCGAAGCCGGTCCGCTTCCCGCCGGTCGTGACGCCGTGACCGACCTAAATCCTTCCGAGTGCCAGGACATCGTGCGCGACACGGACAGCGGAGGTGCTGCATTCATCCCGACGCCCTCGGGCCCGGATGCGAATACGCGAGGCGAATGCCTAGACGATCCGGAAGAGCGGCCGGAGTGAATGAAAAGGCCGGCCCACATGGGCCGGCCTTTTTTCTTGTCGATGGAGGCGCCGTTCAGGCGGCGTGGTTCATCTGATCCGGCGTCTCGCTGCCCATCACGTATTCTGCGAGGCTGGCCGCATTCTCCAGCAGCCGGACCCTCACCGACTGTTCGCCGCGGTCCATCACGTTGGTCCGGACACGGACGGGGCGTACGGCTTGGCCGGCACGTTTGATGAAGAGGGTAACATGGGCTTCGACGCGACCGAAGTCGCGGTCGCGGCGGACGTTTTCGAACGCGGCATCAAGGACGATCATGCCGGTACCTCCGGGTATGATTTTGGCGGAATTGCCTGTCATCGTTACGCTTTCTCTGCTCGGTGGAGGTTCTCCCTCCGTTGAAGGAACGACGCGCAGGCATGTGGATAAGTTCCCGTCAAGCGATCACTCGGCCGTGAGAATCGATCTTGATGAAGTGTGTCCCGCCCCCCATCTATGCCTCGAAGGCCCTGCGAAAACCGTGCCGTTGCGGGCGGTTGGCGGGGCGCTTGAAGAGGAGAGAAAGCAGATGAACCTGGAAAAGTTCACAGAACGATCCCGCGGCTTCATTCAGGCCGCACAGACCATCGCGATGCGCGAAAATCACCAGCGACTGGTCCCCGAGCATCTTCTGAAAGCCCTGCTCGACGACGACCAGGGCCTCGCCGCGAACCTGATCGGCAAGGCCGGCGGTTCGACGCAGCGCGTGCGCGAGCAGGTCGACCTGGCGCTAGGCAAGCAGCCCAAGGTGTCCGGTGACGCGGGCCAGGTGTATCTTGACCAGACGACCGCGCGCGTGCTCGACGAGGCCGAGAAGCTGGCCGAGAAGGCCGGCGACAGCTTCGTCCCGATCGAGCGGATGCTGACCGCGCTGGCGATGGTCAAGTCAAAGGCCAAGGACGCGCTGGATTCGGGTGCCGTCAACGCCCAGAGCCTGAACGCCGCGATCAACGAGATCCGCAAGGGTAGGACCGCCGACTCGGCCACCGCCGAGGATGGCTACGAGGCGCTCAAGAAGTTCTCGATCGACCTCACCGCGCGGGCGCGGGAGGGCAAGATCGACCCGATCATCGGCCGTGACGACGAGATCCGGCGGACGATGCAGGTCCTGTCGCGCCGCACCAAAAACAATCCTGTGCTGATCGGTGAACCCGGCGTCGGCAAGACCGCCATCGCCGAAGGCCTCGCCCTGCGGATCGTCAACGGCGACGTGCCTGAATCGCTGCGCAACAAGAAGCTGTTGGCGCTGGATATGGGCGCGCTGATCGCGGGCGCGAAGTATCGCGGCGAGTTCGAGGAACGGCTGAAGTCCATCCTGAAGGAGGTCGAGGCCGCCGCGGGCGAGATCGTCCTGTTCATCGACGAGATGCACACCCTCGTTGGCGCCGGGAAGGCCGATGGCGCGATGGACGCGTCCAACCTGCTCAAGCCCGCCCTTGCGCGGGGTGAGTTGCACTGCGTCGGCGCAACCACGCTCGACGAGTACCGCAAGCATGTCGAGAAGGACGCTGCCCTCGCCCGCAGGTTCCAGCCCCTGATGGTCGAAGAGCCGACGGTGCAGGACACGATCTCGATCCTGCGCGGCATCAAGGAGAAGTACGAACTGCACCACGGCGTGCGGATCAGCGACTCTGCCCTCGTGTCGGCCGCGACCCTGTCGCACCGCTACATCACCGATCGTTTCCTGCCCGACAAGGCGATCGACCTCATGGACGAGGCGGCCAGCCGCCTGCGGATGGAGGTCGACAGCAAGCCCGAGGAGCTCGACGCGCTCGACCGCGACATCCTGCAAAAGCAGATCGAGGCCGAGGCCTTGCGCAAGGAGGACGACCAGCCGTCGAAGGACCGGCTAGTGAACCTCGAGCGCGAGCTGGCCGAGCTGCAGGAGGATGCGGCCGAGATGACCGCCAAGTGGCAGGCCGAGCGCGACAAGCTGAACGCCTCGCGCGAGCTGAAGGAAGAGCTGGACCGCGCGAAGGCGGAACTCGACATCGCCAAGCGTGAGGGCAACCTGGCGCGCGCGGGTGAGCTGTCCTACGGCATCATCCCCGACCTCCAGCGTCGCCTCGGCGAGGCGGAAGAGCGCGAGGACGAGCTGATGGTCGAAGAGGCCGTCCGCCCCGAACAGATCGCGCAGGTGGTCGAACGCTGGACCGGCATCCCGACCTCGAAGATGCTGGAAGGTGAGCGCGACAAGCTGCTGCGCATGGAAGAAGAGCTGGGCAAGCGCGTCATCGGCCAGAAGACCGCCGTTCGCGCGGTGGCCAACGCCGTGCGGCGCGCCCGCGCGGGCCTGAACGACGAGAATCGGCCTCTGGGCTCGTTCCTGTTCCTCGGCCCCACCGGCGTCGGCAAGACCGAACTGACCAAGGCCGTCGCGGAATACCTCTTCGACGACGACCAGGCGATGGTGCGGATCGACATGTCCGAGTTCATGGAGAAGCACGCCGTCGCCCGCCTGATCGGCGCCCCTCCGGGCTATGTCGGCTATGACGAGGGCGGCGTCCTGACCGAGGCCGTGCGCCGGCGTCCCTACCAGGTGATCCTGTTCGACGAGGTCGAAAAGGCGCACCCGGACGTGTTCAACGTCCTCCTGCAGGTTCTGGACGACGGTGTCCTGACGGATGGGCAGGGCCGGCACGTGGACTTCAAGCAGACGCTGATCGTGCTGACCTCGAACCTCGGATCGCAGGCGCTCAGCCAGCTTCCCGACGGGGCGGACAGTGCGACAGCCAAGCGCGACGTGATGGATGCGGTCCGGGCACATTTCCGGCCGGAGTTCCTGAACCGCCTCGACGAGACTGTGATCTTCGACCGGCTCGGCCGCGAGGACATGACCGGCATCGTCGAGATCCAGCTTCGCCGGCTGGAACAGCGGCTTTCCCAGCGCAAGATCACGCTCGACCTCTCGGATGCCGCTCGCAAATGGCTGGCGGATGAGGGGTATGACCCCGTGTTCGGCGCCCGCCCGCTCAAGCGGGTGATCCAGCGGGCCCTGCAGGACCAGCTGGCCGAGATGATCCTGGCCGGCGACATCGAGGACGGCCAGACCGTTACGGTCGACGCCGGGGCCGATGGCCTGCTGGTCGGGGACCGAGTCGCGGCGTCGAACCGGCAACCGCCGCAGGATGCCGTGGTTCACTGACCGCAGCGCAAGAAAATGAAAGGCCCCGCCAATCGGCGGGGCCTTTTCTCATCGCGCTGCAGCATAAAATTCGCTGCATTGCGGCACGTGCATGGCGGCCTTCGAAAGCTGGGTGTTCTCGCTACCATGGAAAGGGTCCATGTAGCTGTCAGAGCAAACACGAACCGCGAAGGAGGCAGACATGGCCGCTTTGACAGACATCCGCATCGACGCCGGGATCCTTGCCCGGACCCGCACCGCCATCCGCACCAGCATGGCACGCCGCGCCGAATACAACCGCGTCTACAACGAACTGGCCCGCATGAGCCAGCGTGACCTCGACGACATCGGCGTCGCACGTGGCAACATCGACGACATCGCGCGGCAAGCGGCGGGCTTTTGAGCTACGCCCGGCCGCCCTCGGCCGACAGCATGATGGGATCGATCCCCAACGTCTCGATAGCCGCGATCCACTTGCCGGAGTGGTCGTGGGAAAACACCAGGTCCGGGTCTGCATCGGTGATCAGCCAGCCGTTTTCGGCGATCTCCTCTTCCAGCTGACCCGGACCCCAACCGGCATATCCCAACGCGACCAATGACTTGTCAGGCCCGACGCCCTCGGCCATCGCCCTGAGAATGTCGAGCGTCGCAGTCATTCCGAATCGCGCGTCGATGGACAGGGTCGTGTCGTCCTGCCGATACTCGGGATTGTGCAGCACGAAGCCGCGCGAGTTCTCGACCGGCCCGCCGAAGAAGACCGGCTCGTTTCCGCCGGCAGTTCCCTCGATCGAGAGCTGCTCGAACAGGTTGCCCAGCCCGATCGACGGCGCCGGCTTGTTCACGATCAGTCCCATTCCGCCGTCGCCGCCATGGGCCACGACGATCACCACGCTCTTCTCGAATCGCGGATCGCCCATGCCCGGCATCGCGATGAGGAGTTTGCCCGTCAGCTCTGTCACATCTGTCATGCGCATAAACATGGCGTGACGCGGGCGCCGCGCAACCCTACCGCTATGCCAACATGTCGCGCTTGTGACTTTCACCCGGCATCGCCCTGTCGGTATGGAACTGTCATGCGACATTTCCTGCTGCTCATGATCCTCGCCCTCCTGCCCTCCGCGGCCCATGCCGAAAGCCATGCCGTGGAAGGATTCGCCCTCTTGCCCGGTTGGCGGATGGAGGACGGCCGACACATGGCGGGACTCGAGATCCGCCTCGCTCCCGGCTGGAAGACCTACTGGCGCCGCCCCGGCGAGGCCGGCATCCCCCCCAGCTTCGATTGGTCCGGCTCGCAGAACGTCGCCGCCGTGCGTATCCACTGGCCCGTTCCAAGCGTGATTCGGCAAAGCGGTATGCGGTCGGTGGTCTACAAGGACCACGTGATCCTGCCCATCGAGGTCACGCCGAAGAACCCCACCGCACCGGCGGTCTTGCGCCTGGACCTCGACATGGGTGTCTGCAAGGACGTTTGCGTGCCGGTGGAAGCCGAGGCGGAGGTCGATCTGTCCCCTGCACCGGTGCGGCCCGACGCCCGTATCCGCACCGCCCTTGCCGACCGTCCCTTCACGGAAGGCGAGGTCGGGCTGGCGCGCGCAGGCTGCGACGTCCGCCTTGCGCCCGGTGGCGAGGCGCGGCTGACCGTGCAACTGAACATGCCGCCGCTCGGCGCGGCCGAAGAGATCGTGTTCGAGCCGTCGGACCCCGAGCTCTGGGTGTCGGAGCCGAGGGCGCACCGACAGGACGGCGCCTTGGTGGCCGTGGCCGACCTCGCCGCACCCCGCGGTCGCCCCTTGGTCCTCGACCGGGACGCGTTGCGGATCACGGTATTGGGCGATCAGGGCGCGGCCGAGATCATCGGCTGTGACTGAGCCTTAATTCATCTCGATGACGTCCTTGTCGATCGACAGGACATAGCCGCGCCGGGCAACGGTGCGGATCAGAAGCTCGCTGACCAGCTGGTTGCCCAGCGCATCGCGAAGCCGCTTGATCCGTGTAGCCCCGGCGGCTTCTTCGCAGTCGGTCAGCTTGCGCCCCGAAACCATCGCCTCGATCTCGGCGCCTGAAAGGATATCGTCGTCCATCCGCGCCTCGGCAAGCACGCTCAGCGTCTCGATGGCGGCCTCGGTCAGCGTGAACTCCATGCCGTTCAAGGCCACCGACCGCGCATCACGGCTGATATGCAGCGACGAGACTTGGATGCCCGACCGCTCGATCTCGCCCAGGCGACGGTAGAGCGAGACGAGGATGACCAGAAACACCAGCGCCGCGATCAGAAGCGCGGTCGCGAAGACCAGAAGGACGAACAGCACCACGCGATAGCTCGCCAGCACTTCGGAAAACGCCGTGCCGGACTGCGCGAGGATCTCCAGCAGGCGAATCGTCTCGCCTCCGGTCAGCTCGGCATTCTCGACGAACAGGCGCTCGACTCGCGCGTTGAAGGCATTGGCGTCGGGCAGGCTGGCGAGCAGCAGCGCAGCGGCGAGACCGAGGATCGCCACGACCGCCACGACACCGCCGGCGATCAGGCGGCCGATTCCCTTGGAGCTTTCAGTAACGGAGGTAATACGCGCCAGCATCGTCCTGTCTTTCTTGCGCATCCGCCTCGCTGAGGCGGCCCATGACGGTCAGCAGCGTCCACCCTTCCACGGCGATCCGGCGGGCGATTGCCTGCGCCGGATCGGCGCATTCGGCATCATCCAGTCGGATCACACCGTAGTGCAACTGCAGGGGGCGGTCACGCTTGGCCTTGTAGTCCACGAGGCAGTCTGCCCGCGCGGCAACGGCTGACACGGCAAGCGCGGCTGTCACGACGAGTGCGATGCGGGTGGCGCGGGTCATCCTCTGTCCGGTCCTTGTCTGCTGGCGCACCCATGTCGGTGCGCCCCTATCTGTCGTGCAATGACAGACCGAGACATGCGGCGCCGTCATTGCATGACAAGGCGCCGTCATTGCCTGTCTGACGGCACCGGCGCCATCTGATCCCACAAGACCTGACGGGCAGCGCCCGGCACGCTCCAGACAAGGGAGATCACAATGAAACGCACCCTCGCCGCCGCGGCGCTTGGCCTGACCCTCGCAGTCGCCCCGTTTGCCACCGCGCCCGCACAGGCCCTGAACGAACGGCAGGCTGCCGGAATCATCGCCGGCGCCGCAATCCTCGGCCTTGGCGCCGCGCTCGCCCAGAACGGCAATGTCGATGTCCAGGTGCATTCAGGCCGGAAGGATCGGGGCTACGCCCATAGGCGGCGCGATCACGCTGGTTCCCTTCCCCGGAACTGCCTGCGCAGCTTTGACACCCGCCGCGGCGGCACCTACAGCGTGTTCGGCCAGCGCTGCCTCGCCCGCTCGGGCGTCAACCTTCGCCAGCTGCCGCGCCACTGCGCGACCGACCTGCGGGTTCGCGGTCGTTATCGCCCGGCCTACGAAGCGCGCTGTCTCAGCGATTACGGATGGAGGGTCGCGCGCCACCGGTACTGAGCGCACGCCCTTCGCACGGTCCGCCCTGTCTTCAATCGCACATCTCGGGCAGCGGACCGTGCAACCTGGGCGGGGGCCATGTGCCCTCGCCCACTTTTGTGTTGCGGGCCGCCTGCCGTGACGGCATCCCCACGACATGCCCGATCTATATCTTGAATCCCGCCTGCACGCGCAGGGAGCGCGCCTCGTCGCCGGCGTCGATGAAGTCGGCCGCGGCCCCCTTGCCGGTCCCGTGGTCGCCGCAGCGGTCGTCCTCTTTCCCTGCAACGTTCCCGCGGGCCTCGACGACAGCAAGGTGCTCGACGCGCAGACGCGCGGACGGTTGGCGGGAGAGATCGCGCTCTGCGCCCATATCGGCATCGGCGAGGCGAGCGTCGAGGAGATCGACGAAATCAACATCCTTCAAGCGACCTTCCGCGCCATGTGCCGCGCAGTCGAGGCGCTTCCCGTGAAGCCCGACGCCCTGTTGATCGACGGCAACCGCCTGCCCCCGGTGCTGCCCTGCCGGGCCGAGCCCGTCGTGAAGGGGGACAGCCTGTCGATGTCGATCGCGGCGGCCTCAATTGTGGCAAAAAATTGTCGGGATTTGGGCATGTTGGCCCTCGCGCAACAACACCCCGGATATGGCTGGGAAACGAACATGGGCTACGGCACGCCCGAACACCTGATGGGACTGAAAAGACACGGTGCCACCACACACCATAGGCGCTCGTTCAAACCGGTCCACAATATCTTGGTTCAAGAAGATTTTGCTCTTCCCGGCGCCAAATAACTTTTGAATGTCCCCGGCCGTCCGGACAATCTGCCTGACATAACAAGCGGACCCACTCAAAAAAATCGGGCCGCAAATGAGGCAGTGAAATGACGCAGAGCGGACCGGAGGCAGCAACCCTGCCTCTCGACAGTATCGTGCGCGGTGATTGTATCGAGGTGATGGAGGGCTTGCCGGAGTCCTCGGTCGACCTGATCTTCGCGGACCCCCCCTACAACCTTCAACTGAAGGGCGATTTGCGTCGCCCCGAGGGTAGCCGAGTCGACGCGGTGGACGACGATTGGGATCGTTTCGCCAGCTTCGAGACCTACGACGCGTTCACCCGCGCGTGGCTCAAGGCGGCGCGTCGGGTGCTGAAACCCCACGGCGCCATCTGGGTGATTGGATCGTACCACAACATCTTCCGGGTCGGCGCCTCGCTTCAGGACGCGGGCTACTGGATCCTGAACGACGTCGTGTGGCGCAAGACCAACCCGATGCCCAACTTCCGCGGCAAGCGCCTGACCAACGCGCACGAGACGCTGATCTGGGCGGCCAAGAGCGAGAAATCGCGCTACACCTTTAACTACGATGCGCTGAAGGCCCTGAACGAGGGCACGCAGATGCGCTCGGACTGGACGCTTCCGATCTGCTCGGGTCACGAGCGGCTGAAGGGCGAGGACGGGCACAAGGCGCATCCCACGCAAAAGCCGCAATCGCTGCTGCACCGGGTGCTGGTCGGCTCGACCGATCCCGGCGACGTGGTGCTCGACCCGTTCTTCGGGACCGGCACGACGGGCGCGGTGGCCAAGATGCTGGGCCGTCGCTTCATCGGGATTGAGCGCGAGCAGGCCTATATCGACGCCGCCGAAGAGCGCCTGAGCCGCGCGCGTCCCTATGAGAAGGCGGCGCTGTGCGTGTCGCAGGGTAAGCGCGCCGAACCGCGCGTTCCCTTCGGCCAACTGGTCGAGCGGGGCCTCTTGCGCCCCGGCGAGACGCTGGTGAATCCCAAGGGTGTGATGGCCAAGATCCGCGCCGACGGAACATTGGCGACTGACACGCTGACGGGCTCGATCCACCAGGTCGGCGCGGCCATCGACGGCGCGCCTTCATGCAACGGCTGGACCTACTGGAGTTTCGTCCGGGATGGCCGCCGCGTGCCCATCGACTCCCTGAGACAACAGATCCGCGCAGAGCTCAACTAAGAGCCACGCGCACAGCGGTTACCGCCGGTGCCGACGGCCCTGCGCCCCCACGAGCGGGTGCGGCCGATCGGCACCAACTTGCCCCGCCATCCCTTGGGATGCGCGGGGTTTTTTTTTGCTCGCCCGGCCACAGCCAAAAGAAAAAGGCGCACCGAAACGGCGCGCCTTGTCCGGTTCCAGAGACCGAAACGTCAGTTGTTGACGCTGTCCTTCAGGGCCTTGGCGATGGTCATCTTCACCACCTTGTCGGCGTCCTTCTTCATCTGCTCGCCGGTGGCCGGGTTGCGCACCATGCGCTCGGGCCGCTCGCGGCAGTAGATCTTGCCAACGCCGGGAAGGGTCACCGCACCGCCTTGCGAGACTTCCTCAGTGATGATTTCGGTGATCGCATCGAGAGCCTCGGTGGCCTCTTTCTTCTGCGTCCCCATCTTCTCGGCAATGGCGGTGACGAGCTGAGATTTCGTCATCGGTTTCTGGGCCATGGATTACTCCGTTTGGTTCGCGCCGCTCGGGCAGTGGACGGCACTAAACGCGATCCGCGCCTTCAACACAAGGACGCGGCCCGGCGTCAGCCCCATGAAACATGGGGTTTTCCGCTCCTGACCCTCACAGGAACGCGGTCTCTTCGAAAGACCGCAACTTGCGCGAATGAAGCCGCTCCAGCGGCATTTCCCGCAGTTTTTCCATGGCTCTGACCCCGATCAGCAGGTGTCGGGCCACCTGGGTCTTGTAGAAGTCGGTGGCCATCCCCGGCAGCTTCAGCTCGCCATGCAGCGGTTTATCGCTGACGCAAAGAAGGGTGCCGTAGGGAACGCGAAAGCGGAAGCCGTTCGCCGCGATCGTGGCACTTTCCATGTCGAGCGCGACCGCCCGGCTCTGGCTCAGGCGCTGCACGGGGCCCGAGTTGTCCCGCAACTCCCAGTTGCGATTGTCGAGTGTCGCGACCGTGCCTGTCCGCATGATCCGCTTGAGTTCGTAGCCCTCGAGTTGGGCGATCTCTTCCACGGCATCTTCCAGCGCGATCTGCACCTCTGCCAGCGCCGGGATCGGCACCCAGATCGGCAGGTCGTCGTCGAGCACCTTGTCCTCACGCAGGTAGGCATGAGCCAGCACGAAATCCCCCAGCCGCTGCGAATTGCGCAGCCCGGCGCAGTGCCCGACCATCAGCCACACATGCGGGCGCAGCACCGCAATGTGGTCCGTGGCCGTCTTGGCGTTCGACGGGCCGACGCCGATATTGACCAGCGTGATCCCCTGCCCGCCTTCGCGCTGCAGGTGGTAGCTGGGCATCTGGGGCATCTTCGGGATGGGCTCCAGCACGGCTTCGGGGTCGGTGATGACCTGGTTGCCGGGGCCGACGAACGCGGTGTAGCCCGAATCGGGATCGGCGAGAGCCTCACGCGCATAGGCTTCGAACTCATCCACGTAGAACTGGTAGTTCGTGAACAGGACGTGGTTCTGGAAATGCGCGGCGTCGGTCGCGGTGTAGTGGGACAGGCGGGCCAGCGAGTAGTCCACCCGCTGCGCCGTGAAGGGCGCGAGCGGGTGCGAGCCGTCGTCATAGACGAAGCCCTCGCCATTCACGATGGCATCATGCGTGACCTTGAGGTCCGGCGTGTCGAACACGTCGCGCAGCGAGAAGTTCATCGTCCCATCCTGCGGCACGGTCAGCCCCGCCTTGGCGACGGCGAAATGCAGCGGCATCGGCGTTTCCGAAACGCCCACATGCACGGTCCCGCTCTGCGTCTGCAGCAGCAGGCCGATCTGCTTGGCAAGGTAGCTGGCGAAAAGGTCCGGCTGCGTGATGGTCGTGGAATAGCGCCCCGGATGGGTGACGTGTCCGAAGGACAGGCGGCTGTCCGCATGGGTGTAGCTGGTCGCCGTCAGGCGGATCTCGGGATAGTAGGCGCGGTAGCGGACCTCGGGCGCCGTGTCGGACTTTAGCGCGACGTTGAAGCGATCCGTGAGGAAGCCGACCGCCTCGTCATAGAGCATGCGCAGACGCTCGACGGCGGCAGCGGCATCCGTGAACGCCTCGTGCCCCGGAAGGTCGGGGGTGTCGATCGGTAGCGTCTCGGTCATCGACCTCTCCTTTTTCCGTCGGCACTATGGGACATCTGCCGGTGATCGCAAGCCGCGGCCGCTTACCGTCGCCCTGCCGCCACGTCGCGACGGCAAGCATCCCGGCCGGGCTGTGCGCCCCGTGTTGATGCGCTAATGTTCCCGGCGGAAGGCAAAGGACACCCCATGAGGCTTCTGGCAATCGGCTGCGGCTACTCGGCCAAAGCGCTCGCGCCGCGCCTGATCGCGCGCGGATGGGAGGTGCGGGGAACCACCCGCAGCGCCGACAAGGCCGACAGTCTGCGCAGCCTCGGCATCACCCCGATCGTCTGGCCGGGCGAGGACCTCGGCCCGCATATCGGCTGGGCGAGCCACGTGCTGCACTCGGTCTCTCCCGACGATGGCGACATGGTACTCGACACCTATGGCGGGGCGCTTGCGACTGCGGATCTGGCGTGGTTTGGCTACCTCTCGACCACCGGCGTCTATGGCGACCACGACGGGGACTGGGTGGACGAGGACACGCCGCTCGCCCCCTCGACCAGACGCGGCGCTGCGCGGGTCCGGGCCGAGGCCGGGTGGCAGGCCCTGCAACCGCTCGGGCTGCCGCTGCACATCTTTCGCCTCGCCGGCATCTACGGCCCCGGCCGCGGCCCCTTCGCCAAGGTTCGCGCGGGCAAGGCCCGGCGCATCGTGAAAGAGGGGCAGGTCTTCTCGCGCATCCATGTCGAAGACATCGCCACGGTGCTTGGGGCGTCGATCGACCAACCGCGGCCCGGCGCGATCTACAACGTCTGCGACGACGATCCTGCGCCGCCGCAGGACGTGATCGCCCATGCCGCCGACCTGCTCGGCGTCCCGCGTCCGGACGAGACCCCATTCGAAGAGGCGGACCTTTCCCCCATGGCGCGCAGTTTCTACGCCGAATCCAAACGCGTCAGGAACGACCGCATCAAGGACGAGCTGGGGGTCGACCTGCGATATCCGACCTACCGCCATGGCCTTCGGACCCTACTGGACAAGGACTGACATGGCCAGGCATCCCACGAGTTTCGCCGTCATCGGGCTGGGCAATTTCGGCTCGACCGTCGCCACGGAACTCAAGCGGTTCGGGAACTACGTCATCGGCATCGACCTTGACGAGGGCAAGGTGTCGAACCACGCCGAAGACTTGGACCAGGCGCTGATCGTGGACGGCCGGTCCGAGGCCGCCCTGCGCGAGGCCGGCGTCGACGAATGCGACGTCGGTGTCGTGGCGCTCGGGCACGACCTCGAGGCGAGCGTGCTGGTGACGATGAACCTCAACCTCCTGGGCGTGGACAAGGTCTGGGCCAAGGCAGGCTCAAAAACGCATCACCGCATCCTGACCCGCCTCGGCGCCGACCGGGTGATCCACCCCGAGGTGCGCATCGGCCAGCAGGTCGCGCAGATGCTGCACAACCCGCAGATTCGCGACTACGTCTCGCTCGGGAACACCTACAACGTCGTGAACATTCGCATCCCCGAAGAGCTGACGGGCGAGACGCTGGAGGATCTCGAGCTCGACAGGTTCGACCTGCGCTGCCTCGGCGTGATGCGCGGGACAGAGTTCGTCGGCCGCGACGGGGAGAGCTGCACGTTCGAAGAGAACGACATGCTCCTGATCCTGGGGCGTCGCGCGGATCTGCGGTCCTTCACGTCGAGCCTGTGATGAACCTGGGAAACTGGCTCAAGCGGCTTCCCCCGCCGGGGTTGCTGGCGGTGATCTATCTGGCTTTCATCTCGATCGGGGCCGTCGCGCTGAAACTGCCGATCTCGGTGACCGAGCCCATCACCTGGTCCGACGCACTGTTCACCTCGACATCGGCGGTGACGGTGACGGGTCTGATCGTGGTCGATACGCCCGAGGCGTTCACCCTCTTCGGCCAAGGCGTGCTGTTGGTGCTGATGCAGATGGGCGGGCTGGGGCTGATGACCTTCGCCGCGCTCGTGCTGATCGCGCTCGGCATTCCGATCGGTGTTCCGCAGATGGTCGTGCTGCGCGAAGACCTCAACCAGACGTCGATTTCCAACCTCCTGTCCCTCGTCCGCATCATTCTGCGCCTCGCCTTTACGCTCGAGGCGATCGCGTTCCTGCTGCTGGCCACGTCCTTCGTCCCGGATCATGGTTGGGGGATGGGCCTGTGGCATGCGCTGTTCCACTCGATCTCGGCCTTCAACAATGCCGGATTTTCAAGCTTCTCGGACTCCCTGATCGGTTACGTGGCCGATCCGGTGGTGAACATCACCGTCACATCGCTGTTCATCGTGTCGGGCATCGGGTTCGTCGTGCTCGCCGATATCCGCGCAAAGCGGTCGTGGCGGCGGCTGTCGCTGCATTCCAAGCTGATGCTGGCGGGCACGCCGGTCCTGATCATCCTGGCCTTCGTCACCTTCGCCGCGCTGGAGTGGCGCAACCCGGGAACGCTCGGCGCGCTCGAAACCACGTTCGCCAAGCTGCAGGCCGCCTACTTTCAGGCGGTGACCCCGCGGACGGCCGGGTTCAACACCATCAACACATCGGCAATGCGCGATTCCACCGCGCTGATGACGATCATGCTGATGATCATCGGAGGCGGCTCTACCTCGACTGCCGGAGGCATCAAGCTGACCTCGGCCATCGTGCTTCTCATGGCCACCCTCGCCTTCTTCAAGCGGCGGCGCGAGCTGAACATGTTCGGGCGTGCACTCGGGGCGGCCGAGGTGCTGAAGGTGATGGCGCTGCTCACCGTCTCGATCATCACGATCATCCTCAGCATATTCCTGCTATCCATAGTGAACAATTCCGGCTTTCTGCCCCTCGCGTTCGAGGCCGCATCGGCCTTCGGAACGGTCGGCATGTCCATGGGCGCGACCGGCACGCTGGAAGGCTGGGGCCGCGGGGTCATCATGGTACTGATGTTCCTGGGCCGCGTTGGTCCGCTGGTCCTGGGCTTTTTCCTCGCCACGCAGGGCCACCCGATGGTGCGCTACCCAAAGGGGCAGGTCTACCTGGGCTAGATCCGCGACGACTTGAGAATGCCGACGATCCGCAAGAGCTCGACCGCCGAACGCGGCACGGGATGGATACATTCCTGGATCGCTCGAATCCGCAGGTCGGGGCCCAGGATGAAAGACTTGGCGACTGGCCGGTCGAGCGCCTCGTTCTGCTCGCGCAGACCGCAGATTTCCGCGATGCGGCCGTCCTCATCCGAGATGATCGGAAACGGGATCGCAAGCCCGTGCTTTTCAGACAGCTCCTCGATCCACATCCGCTCGGTCAGAGGGTCGGACTGGCTCATCCCCATCAGCTTGCATTCGAGCGCGTCGAACTCGGCAATGTGACGCGCGAGGTCCAGCAACTCGATCTCTGCGGTGGAAGAATAGGAGGAGGGGTGCGTAAAGAAGACGGTGTAGCTGCCCTGCACCCAGGAATGAAGCGCAACGCTTCCTTGCGTTCCCTCGGCCCAGAGATCGGGAAAGACATCTCCAACGCGAAGGCAGCTGGCCGGATCGCGCGCACGCTCCGGCTGGCCCCTGAACGTCATGTCTTCCCGTCGCACCGTCGCACCCCCATCCGGATGAGCGGAGAATCGCCGATTCCCACCGACAGACCGTATCGGGTGCATGAGCGACGTCAATCTCGCGCCTTCATAAAATGGTCATCATGCCCGGCGACCGAGCGTTTCGACCCCCAATACGGACAGGACCTTGGCTTCGATATCCTCGGCGTTCAGACCTGCATCGGCATACATGTCGCGCGGGTTCGCGTGGTCGATGAACGTGTCCGGCAAGATCATTGAACGGAACTTCAAGCCCCGGTCGAAGACGCCGGACTCGGCCAGGAACTGCGCGACATGGCTGCCGAAACCGCCGACGGCGCCTTCCTCGACCGTGATGAGCGCCTCGTGCCCCTCGGCGAGCGACAGGATCAGGTCTTCGTCCAGCGGTTTGGCAAACCGCGCATCCGCCACCGTAGGTGTGATGCCGCGCTGGCCGAGACTCTCGCAGGCCTCCATCACCTCCTTCAGCCGCGCACCAAAGCTGAGGATCGCGACGCCTTCGCCCTCCTGGATCATGCGCCCCTTGCCGATTTCGAGCACCTCGCCACGCTCGGGCATCTCGACCCCCGTGCCCTCGCCGCGGGGATAGCGGAAGGCGATCGGCCCGTCGTCATGCGCGACGGCCGTGGCAACCATGTGCTTCAGCTCAGCCTCGTCAGCGGCGGCCATGACGGTGAAGCCCGGCAGGTTCGCGAGGAATGCGGTGTCGAAGCTGCCCGCGTGGGTCGCCCCGTCGGCCCCGACCAAACCGGCGCGGTCGATGGCAAAGCGAACGGGCAGGCGCTGGATCGCCACGTCGTGGACGATCTGGTCATAGCCCCGCTGCAGGAAGGTCGAGTAGATCGCGCAGACGGGCTTCATCCCGCCCGCTGCCAGCCCGGCCGAGAAGGTCACGGCGTGCTGCTCGGCGATGCCCACATCGAAGCAGCGGCTGGGATAGCGCTTGGCGAACAGGTCCAGCCCGGTGCCGTCTGGCATCGCTGCGGTCACGGCGCAGATACGCTCGTCCCGCGCCGCCTCATCCAGCAGCGCTTGCGCGAAGACCTTGGTATAGGACGGCGCATTGGACGCCGCCTTCTTCTGCTCTCCGGTCGAGACATCGAACGTCGCGGTCGCGTGGCCCCGGTCGGCGCGGTCCTCGGCCGGGGCGTAGCCCTTGCCCTTCTTCGTGATGCAGTGGATCAGCACCGGGCCGTCAGCCCGGGACCTGACCGTGCGCAGGATCGGCAGCAGCTGGTCCATGTCGTGCCCGTCGAGCGGCCCGATATAGCTGAACCCCAGTTCCTCAAAGAGCGTGCCGCCGATGGTCATGCCCTTCAGCATCTCCTTGGCGCGCCGGGCCCCCTCGCGGAAGGGCGGCGGCAGGAAACCGACGGCTCCCTTGGCGACCGCCTTGAAGTCCTGGTACGGCCTGCCCGCGTAAAGCCGTGACAGGTAGGACGACATGGCGCCGACCGGGGGCGCGATGCTCATCTCGTTGTCGTTGAGGATGACGAAGAGGCGCCGGCCCAGGTGGCCTGCATTGTTCATCGCCTCGTAGGCCATGCCCGCGCTCATCGCGCCATCGCCGATCACCGCAATGGCGTCGCCGAGACTCGGATCGGGCGAGCCGCCCAGATCGCGCGCGACCGAGAACCCGAGCGCCGCCGAGATCGAGGTCGAGCTGTGTCCGGCGCCGAACGGATCGTAAGGCGACTCGCTGCGCTTGGCGAAGCCCGACAGCCCGTCCTTCTGACGGATCGTGCGGATGCGGTCGCGCCGCCCGGTCAGGATCTTGTGCGGATAGGCCTGATGGCTGACGTCCCAGATCAGCCGGTCGCGCGGGGTGTCAAAGACCGCATGCAGCGCGACCGTCAGCTCGACAACGCCAAGCCCTGCGCCCAAGTGACCACCCGTCTGACTGACCGCGTGGATCGTCTCGGCCCGCAGCTCGTCGGCCACATGGCGCAGCTCGGCGTCGGACATGGCACGCAGATCGGCGGGAGAGCTGACGCGGTCGAGGGTCGGGGTCTGCGGTCTGTTGGTCATCGCGGCCTCTTCATTGCGCCTGTTCACATAGCTCGCGAGGGCAGGACCCGCAAACCTTGCTCAGCGATCGCGGGTCACGATGAAGCGCGCGCAGTCCCTCAAGGGCTCGGCGCGCTCACCGAACGGAGCAAGCGCATCCTCGGCCTCGGAAACCAGCCGCCGCGCCTCGGCCTTCGCGCCGTCGAGGCCCAGAAGCGAAACGTAGGTCGCCTTGTTCGCCTCGGCGTCCTTGCCGACCGCCTTGCCTGTGGCCGTGGCGTCGCCTTCGACGTCAAGGATGTCGTCGGCGATCTGGAACGCCAACCCGATGGCGCGGGCATAGGTGGCAAGCGGACCGGTATCCTCGCCGGCCATACGCGCCCCCGCGATCGCGGACCATTCGATCAACGCCCCGGTCTTGAGCGATTGCAGCACCCCGATCCCCGCGAGGTCAAGCGGCACCGCCGCCGTCTCGGCCGCGATATCAAGCGCCTGCCCCCGCACCATCCCTGCCCCGCCGGCCGCGCGGGCCAGCGTCAGGGACAGGTTAAGCCGGCGTTCGGCAGGCAGATCGCCTTCGGCCACCAGCTCGAACGCGAGGCTTTGCAGCGCATCGCCAACCAGCACGCCCGTCGCCTCGTTCCATTTCACGTGAATCGTCGGCTGTCCCCGACGCATGTCGTCGTCGTCCATGCAGGGCAGGTCGTCGTGCACCAGCGAATAGGCGTGCAGCGCCTCGATCGCCGCGGCCGCCGGCATGGCCGAGGCCTGGCACCCGTAAAGCGCCGCGCTTTCCAGCACGAGGAACCCGCGCAACCGCTTGCCGCCCGTGCAGGTATACAGCATCGCGTCGGTGATCGGGCCTTCGGGCAGCGTCGCGATCCGTGCCGCAAGGAAGCCGCCGACGGCATCGGCGCGCGCCGCCAGATTGTCGCGAAAACTCACGAGTCGAGAGGTTCGGTGCCGGTGGGGCGTCCATCCGCGCCCGTCGTGATCTTGGCCACCTTCTCTTCCGCTGCCTTCAACGTCGCGTCGCAGCGCGCCTTCAGCTTTGCGCCGCGCTCGTAGAGCTCGATCGACCGATCAAGCTCGACATCGCCGGCCTCAAGATGGTTCACCACGGCCTCGAGTTCGCGCATCGCTTCCTCGAAGCTCATTTCCTCAATGGGTTTGTCGCTCATGCGCTCCGCTCCTTCAGAACCTCGACATGCGCCCGGACGCTATGGGTCAGCGCGGTCAGATCATAGCCGCCCTCGAGTGTCGAGACGATCCGGCCCCCGCAATGCTCGTCCGCGATGTCGCAGAGCCAGTCGGTGATCCAGGCGAAATCCTCGGCCTCCCACCGCAGGCCCGCGAGCGGATCGTTGCGATGCGCGTCGAACCCGGCCGAGATCAGGATCAGCTCGGGCGCAAATTCCGAGATCCGGGGGAACACCTTGTCGCGGTAGGCCGCCTTCATTTTGGCGCCCCCCGTCTGCGGGTCCAGCGGCACGTTGATGATCTGCCCGTGCGCGCCGCTCTCGGATGCGGCCCCGGTGCCGGGATAAAGCGGCATCTGGTGGGACGAGACGAAGAGCGTCCGCTCCTCGTTCCACAGCAGGTCCTGGGTGCCGTTGCCGTGGTGCACGTCGAAATCGACGATCGCCACCCGCTTGAGGCCGCGTCGGTCCAGCGCATGCTTCGCCGCGATCGCCACGTTGCCGAACAGGCAGAAGCCCATCGCGGTCTCGGTCTCGGCATGGTGGCCGGGCGGACGGCATCCGACGAAGGCCGCCTTCGCCTCGCCATCCAGCACCGCGTCCACCGCGGCGACGTTGCCCCCGACCCCGCGCCGCGCCGCGATCAGCGACCCCGGCGACATGTGCGTATCCGCGTCGAGAGAGATCGACCCCGCCTCGGGTGCCGCCGCCTCGATCCCTTCGAGGTAGCGCTTGGCGTGGCACAGCAGGATGTCCTCGTCACTGCAATCGGGCGCATCCCGCCGGTCGAGCTTCAACGGGCGCAGCCCCTCTTCGACGGCATGCAACCGCGCAACCTGCTCGGGGTGGCCGGTCGGGGTAACGTGGTCGAGCCCCGAGGGGTGCGAGAACCATATGATCGACACGCGAAACCTCCGTTGGCGCGATACTCTTCCGTTCCCCTATCGCATCGGCCGCGGCACCACGCAAATCGCGGTGCGTCAGTCAGGGATCAGCATGTATCCCGCTCCGCGCACGGTCTGCAGGTAGCGGGGGTTTTTCGGGTCGCTTTCGATCTTGCGGCGCAGGCGCGTGATCTGAACGTCGACCGCGCGGTCCTGCGCGCTTTCGCCGTCCGGCCCCGCGCGCCCCAGATCCTCGATGAGCTGCGCGCGCGAGATCGCGGTGCCGGGCGCCTTGGCGAAGATCCGCATCAGCGCCGACTCGGTCGCGGTCAGGCGGATGGGGCTCTCGCCGCTCCAGAGTTCGCCCCGGGGGATGTCATAGCGAACGGAGCCCAGCGACAGCACCTTTGGCTTGACCTCGGCGGGCTCCGCCGCCGGCACCCGGCGCAGAACGGCGTTGATGCGCAGCAGCAGTTCCTTGGGCTCGAACGGCTTGGGCAGGTAGTCGTCCGCCCCCGCTTCTAGCCCCGCGATGCGGTCCTCGGTCTCGCCCTTGGCGGTCAGTAGCAGGGTCGGCAGCGACCGCGTCTCTGTCAGCCAGCGGCAGAGCGAGATGCCGTCCTCGCCCGGCATCATCACGTCGACCACCGCGAGGTCAAAATCCAGCCCCCCGAGGATGCGCCGCGCATGGCTCGCATCCCGTGCGACCGTCGCGTAGAACCCGTTCCGCGTCAGGAACTTGCCGAGGAGCCTGCGGATGCGCTCGTCGTCATCGACGATCAGAAGATGCGGCCGGTCGATCATGCGGTGCCCTCGAACAGGCGCTTGAGGTCTTCGTCCATCATCTCTTCCAGCACAGTTCGGAAACCGGCGACCGCCTCGGGCCCGGCACGGCGGAAGGCATCGCGCATCCGTGCGGTCTGCACCTCGTTCAGCTCGGCTTCAAGTGCCCGCCCCTTCTCGGTCAGCGTCAGGTGCCGTTCGCGGCGGTCGCGCGTGCCCACCGCGCTTTCGACCAGCCCGTCCTCGACCAGCGTCCTGAGCACCCGGTTCAGGGACTGCTTGGTCACGCCGAGGATGGACAGCAGGTTGTTTACCGTCGTGCCCGGCCAGCGGTTGATGAAGTGGATCGCCCGGTGATGCGCGCGCCCGTAGCCGTACTGCCCGAGGATCCGGTCAGGGTCGGCCGTGAAGCCGCGATAGGCGAAGAACATCGCCTCGATCCCGCGCCTCAGCTGCGCGTCCGTCAGAAACAGCAGGCTGTCGCCCCGTGTGCGAATCTCGCTCATTCCCTGCGCCTTCCGCCCTGTTTTCGATCACGAGTTATGTCAGCACCGTTGACATTCCGCAACCGCCGCGGATACCTGACCCCCTGATTTCGGAACAATCTGTCCTTGTGGGGCAACCATACGCAACTTTCCGAGAGGAGGCGAATATGTCGGGCGGCTATGACGATCGCGACGGCAAGATCTGGATGGATGGCCAGCTGGTCGAATGGCGGGACGCGAAGGTGCACATCCTCAGCCACGCGCTGCACTACGCCTCGTCCGTGTTCGAGGGAGAGCGCTGCTACGGTGGCACCATCTTCAAGTCGCGCCAGCACTCCGAACGGCTGAAGAGATCAGCCAACCTCATCGACTTCGAGGTGCCCTACACAGTCGACCAGATCGAAGAGGCCAAGCAGGCAGTCCTGAAGGCCAACGGCCTGACCGACGCCTATGTCCGCGCGATCGCCTGGCGCGGCGCTGGCCCCGATATGGGCGTGGCGAGCGCCCGCAACCCGGTGCGCATGGCTGTCGCGGCGTGGGAGTGGGGCGCCTATTACGGCGACGCCAAGACCAAGGGCGCCAAGCTTGACCTGTCGAAGTGGAAGCGCCCCTCGCCCGAGACCATCCCCAGCGAGGCTAAGGCCGCCGGCCTCTACATGATCTGCACCATGTCCAAACACGCGGCCGAGGCGAAGGGATGCTCGGACGCCATGATGCTGGACTATCGCGGCTACGTCGCCGAGGCGACGGGGGCCAACATCTTCTTCGTGAAGGACGGCGAGGTGCACACGCCCAAGGCCGATTGCTTTCTCAACGGCATCACCCGGCAGACCGTGTTGGAGCTGCTGCGCGAGAAGGGCATCCCCGTCCACGAGCGCCACATCATGCCCGAAGAGCTTGAAGGGTTTCAGCAGTGCTGGCTGACCGGCACCGCAGCCGAGGTCACGCCCGTGGGCCAGATCGGCGACTACCGGTTCGAGGTCGGCGCGATGGCGCTCGATGTCGCCGAAACCTACGAGCGGCTTGTCAGAAGCTGAAGACGGGGGCGGGTCATGGCACCCGCCCTAATACATCCCCTTTGCGCGCAGCTTGCGGCGCGCAGTTGCATTGCGGGCCAACTTGCGCTCGCGCCAGACGATCAGCACGCCGGAGGCGATGATCAGCGCGGCACCGGCGAAGGTGGCCGCACGGGGAACCTCACCGAACCAGACCAGGCCGATGATGACGGCCCACAGCATCGACACGTAGGAAAACGGTGCGAGGGCCGAGGCGTCCGCATACTTGTAGCTCGCCGTCAGCAGCATCTGCCCGATCGCGCCCAGCACACCGCAGCCCGCGAGCAGCAGCATTTCGTACGTAGTCGGCCAGACCCATCCGAAGGGCAGCGTCAGGAGCGAGCAAGCCGCCGCCGTCGCCAGGAAGTAGAACGCGATCGCCTCGCTGCGCTCGGTCCCCGACATCGCCTTGATGAGCGTCTGTGCAAGCGCGGCCAACGCCGCCGAGGCCAGCGCCATTCCCGCCCCGATCAGCGCCGTGCTGCCAAGGCTGGCGGTGTCGAACTCGGGCGCGACGATGATGACGACGCCGATCATGCCGATCACGACTGCCGCGAGGCGGACCAGCCGGAAGACCTCGCCCAAAAAGACCGCCGCGAAGACGACAAGGAACATCGGCGTGGCGAAGCGGATCGCCTGCACCTCGGCCAGCGGCAAAAGCGTGATCGCAGTGAACCCCAGGCCCATCGACACAGTGCCGACCAGGCCGCGGAGGGCGTGGCTTTTCCAGTTCGCGACATAGAGGCCGTCGTGAAGGTCGCCCCGGCTCCATAACCAGAGCGAGATGATCGGGAGCGACAGGAAAGCGCGGAAGAAGACGACCTGTCCCGTGGGCACGGTATCGCCTGCGGCCTTCACGAAGGCCGACATGAGCGTGAGCACGGAAAAGGCGATGCAGATAAGGACGATGCCGCGGAGAGGAGCCATGCGGCCGGACATATCACGCCGCCGCGGCAATGGTAGGGCCGGCGTCTAACACACCGGCCCCATCAGATCAGACGCGGAATCGCAGCGGCCGCACGGCGTTGAACACGCCCGTGTCGGTCAGTGTGTTCACCACGTCGGGCGACACCGCTTCATCGACATACAGAAGCGCGATGGCATCCTTGCCCTTCTCGGCCCGGCCGAGGGTGAAGTTGGCGATGTTCACGCCGTTCTCGCCCAGCACCCGGCCCAGCGTGCCGATGATGCCCGCGCGGTCCTCGTTGGTGGAATAGAGCATGTGCTCGCCCACCTCGGCGTCGATGTTGATGCCCTTGATCTGGATGAAGCGCGGCTTGCCGTCCGAGAACACGGTGCCCGCGACCGAGCGCTGCCGCTCGGCCGTCTTCATCGTGACCTTGATGTAGGCCTCGAACACGCCGGTCTGTTCCTGCGTGGTGCGGCTGATCTCGATCCCGCGCTCTTTCGCGACGATGGGGGCCGACACCATGTTCACGTCCGGGTTCGACGCCTGCATGAGGCCCGCGACCACCGCGCCGTTCAGGGCGTTCAGGTTCATCTCGGCCACGGCACCGTCATAGAGGATGTTCACCGCCTCGATCGGCTCGTCCGTCATCTGGCCGATGAAGCTGCCCAGATGCTCAGCCAGCTTGAGCCACGGGCCCATGACCTTGGCTTCTTCGGCCGTGACTGACGGCGTATTGAGCGCGTTCGAAACGGCGCCGGTCAGCAGGTAGTCGGCCATCTGCTCGGCCACCTGAAGGGCGACATTCTCCTGGGCCTCGGTGGTCGCGGCGCCGAGGTGCGGCGTGACGACGACGTTGGGCAGGTTGAACAGCGGATTCTCGGTCGCGGGTTCCTCGGCGAAGACGTCGAAAGCGGCCCCGGCAACGCGGCCATCCTTCAGCGCCTCGGCCAGCGCTTCCTCGTCCACCAGACCGCCACGGGCGCAGTTAATGACGCGCACGCCGGGCTTCAGCTTGGCGATTGCCTCACGCGACATGATGTTGCGCGTCTTGTCCGTCAGCGGCACGTGGAAGGTGATGAAATCGGCCTGCGCGTAAAGCTCGTCCAGCTCGACCTTGCGGCAGCCCAGCTCGTCGGCGCGCTCTTCCGACAGGAACGGATCGTAGGCGATGACCTTCATCCGCAGGCCCAGCGCGCGGGCGATCACGATGGACCCGATATTGCCCGCGCCGATCACGCCCAGCGTCTTGCCGGTCAGCTCGACCCCCATGAACTTGGACTTCTCCCACTTGCCGGCATGGGTCGAGGCGCTGGCCTCGGGGATCTGGCGCGCGACGGCGAACATCATCGCGATGGCATGTTCGGCCGTGGTGATCGAGTTGCCGAAGGGCGTATTCATCACGATGACGCCCTTCGCGGAGGCGTCGTTGATGTCCACGTTGTCCACGCCGATCCCGGCGCGGCCGATGACCTTCAGATTGTCGGCCTTTTCCAGCAGCTTGGCCGTGACCTTGGTGGCCGAGCGGATCGCAAGGCCGTCATACTTGCCGATCACCTCGGCCAGCTTGTCCTTCTCCTTTCCAAGGGAGGGTTCGAAATCGACCTCGATCCCGCGGTCGCGGAAGATCTGGACGGCGGTTTCCGACAGCTTGTCGGACACGAGTACCTTGGGCGCCATGATGGGCTCCTTCCAAGTGTAAGAGTTCCGTAGGAGGATCGTCGGAGTCCCGTAGGACTCCGGTAAGAGGCTCAGGCGGACTGACGCTCGGTCAGGACGGCGTGGTAGGCCCAGTCGATCCAGGGCATCAGCGCCTGAACGTCCGACGTTTCAACCGTCGAGCCGCACCAGATCCGAAGCCCGGCGGGGGCGTCGCGGTAGCTGCCCACGTCATGGGCCACGCCCTCGGCTTCCAGCTTCTTGCCCACCGCCTTGGCGAAGTCCGCGTCGCCGGCCACGGCCGGGTCGGTGAACTTCAGGCAGACCGAGGTGTTCGAGCGGATTGCCGGATCAGTGGCAAGGTTCTCGATCCAGTCATTCGCCTCGACGAAGTCCCAGACCACCTGTGCGTTTTTGTTCGCGCGGTCCTGCAGGCCCTTCAGCCCCCCGACCGAGCGGCCCCAGGCCAGCGCCTGCAGGTAATCCTCGACACACAGCATCGACGGGGTGTTGATCGTCTCGCCCTTGAAGATGCCGTCGATCAGCTTGCCGCCCTTGGTCAGGCGGAAGATCTTGGGCAGCGGCCAGGCGGGGGTGTAGCTTTCCAGTCGTTCGACCGCGCGGGGCGACAGGATGATCATCCCGTGCGCAGCCTCGCCGCCCATCACCTTCTGCCAAGAGAAGGTCGTCACGTCGAGCTTCTCCCACGGCAGGTCCTGCGCAAAGGCGGCCGAGGTGGCGTCGCACAGCGTCAGCCCCTCGCGGTTCGCGGGGATCGCGTCACCGTTCGGGACGCGCACGCCCGAGGTGGTGCCGTTCCAGGTGAAGCAGACGTCCTTGTTCCAGTCGACGGCGGTCAGGTCGACGATGTCGCCGTAGTCAGCCTCGCGCACGGTGTTGTCGGCGAGCTTCAGCTGCTTGACCGCATCCGTGACCCAGCCCTTGCCGAAGCTCTCCCACGCGAGCGTCTCGGACGGGCGGGCGCCGAGCAGCGACCACATCGCCATCTCGAATGCGCCGGTGTCGGAGCCGGGGACGATGCCGATGCGGTAGTCGGCGGGAACCTGCAGAATGTCCCGGGTTTCCTCGATGGCCTGCTGCAGCTTCGACTTGCCCACGGCAGCGCGGTGCGAGCGGCCTAGCGGCGCATCGGACAGAGCATCGAGCGAGAAAACGGGGGGCTTGGCACAGGGGCCGGACGAAAAGCGCGGATTGGCCGGCCGCGCGGCCGGGATCTGAACGTCGGTCATGGTATCCTTACAGATAATCGCCCCTCGTTGGGGAGGGGTGTCCCGCCGCTGCACATAGAAGGCGTCTGCGAGTCTGGCAAGCGGGATATTTCGACCAATGCGCATCATTCTGTCGGCGCGCATCAGTCATCCGTTCATCATCCTGCGTCAGAAGCATCCTTGACGGTGATCGCGTCGTTGACCATGCGCACCTCGCGCTGCGGGAAGGGAATGGAGATGCCGTGCGCCTGAAACGCGTCCCACAGCGCCAGGTAGACGTTCCCTCGGATGTTGGTGAGGCCGCCGGTGGGGTCGGTGATCCAGAAGCGCAGGATGTAATCGACCGAGGAATCGCCGAAGCCGACGATGTGGCAGACCGGCGCGCGACTGGTCAGGACACGCGACACGCCCGAGGCGGCCTCGATGGCGATCTTGCGGACCTTGTGGGGATCGTCGCCGTAGGAGGTGCCGAAATAGACGTCGAGGCGGACGAATTCGTTGGAATGGGACCAGTTCACCACCTGCCCGGTGATGAGATCCTCGTTCGGGATCAGGTACTCCTTGCCGTCCCGCGTCGTGACGCTGGCGTAGCGGGCGCCAAGGGTCGAAACCCAGCCGAAAGTCTCGCCCAACGAGATCACGTCGCCGGGCTTGATCGACTTGTCGAGCAGGATGATCACCCCCGAAACGAGGTTCGACACCACCTTCTGCAGACCGAAGCCGAGGCCCACGCCGATGGCCCCCGACAGGACCGCAAGGCCGGTCAGGTCCACCCCGACGACCCGCAGGCCCGCAAACAGCGCAACGCCGTAGAGGATGGCCTGCAGCGCATTGCCCAGCAGCACCTTGAGCGAGGGCGAGATGTCCTCGGACCGGCGAATCCGGTCGCCCCCGGTGGCCGAGACGAATCGGGCGATCACGAAGAAGACGGTGACGAGAACCGTGCCCTTCAGCAGCGTCAGCAGGCTGAGCCGCGTCTCGCCCACCGTCATCGCCACCTGGTCCAGCGCCGAGGAAACCTCGTCCGTCAGGCCGAGCACCCAGAGCGTGACGTAGATCCACAAGAGCCAGCGGACGAGCGTGCGCAGCGCCGGGTTGCGCACCACGCGCGCGCCGAACACCACGATCAGCCACGCCGTGGCGAGCGAGGCCACGAGTTCGAGGATGAACGACCGCGACGGAAAGGCGGTGGCACTTTGCACGGTCCAGGTCGAGAGCCACATCAGCGCGGTGAAGAAGATCAGCTTCAGCCGCCGGTGCACCACCAGAAGCGCCCGGATCCGCCACATGGGCCAGTCGCGACCCTTCATCCACTCGCGCATCCGGGGCTGGGCCCAGCGCGCCAGCGCAAGCGACACGACGAGGACGACGGCGATGTTGGCAAGCTGCCACAGCCGCGACGGCAGGAGAAGGTTCTGGACCTGAAGCCGCACGACATTCCAGATGTCCATCAGCGCGGCCAGCAGGGTGTTCAGCTCGGCGTCCATTTCGAGAAAGCTATCCTGCGCAAGCCCCGGCACAAGGGCGACATATCTCGCACGGGTGACGACTGCGCTTCAAATCGGCGCCGGGTTACGTTACATGACCCGTCTATGGATTACGTGTTCGACATGGACGACCACCAGCGCCTGATCGAGCGCTTCGAGGGCAACAGCCGGTCGGTGCTCGCCCGACTTTGAGGCTGCGCGCCACGTTTCGTCCATTTCCAACACGATTTCACTCCGCGACAGGAGATTCGCCATGGCTGGCAAGACACTCTACGACAAGATCTGGGACGCTCACCTGGTTGACGAGTCCGAGGATGGCAGCTCGCTGCTGTATATCGACCGCCACCTCGTCCACGAGGTAACCTCGCCGCAAGCGTTCGAAGGCTTGCGGATGGCAGGCCGCACCGTGCGCGCGCCGGGACAGACCATCGCGGTGCCCGACCACAACGTCCCCACTTGGGAAGACCGCGCGAAGGGCATCGAGAACGAGGAAAGCCGCATTCAGGTTGAGGCGCTCGACACGAACGCGCGCGACTTCGGCATCCACTACTACCCCGTCAGCGACGTGCGGCAGGGGATCGTCCACATCATCGGCCCCGAGCAGGGCTGGACCCTGCCCGGCATGACCGTCGTGTGCGGCGACAGCCACACCGCAACCCACGGGGCGTTCGGCGCGCTGGCCCACGGCATCGGCACGTCCGAAGTCGAGCACGTGCTGGCCACGCAGACGCTGATCCAGCAGAAGTCGAAGAACATGAAGGTCGAGATCACGGGCCAGTTGCTGCCCGGCGTCACGGCCAAGGACATCGTCCTGTCGATCATCGCCAGGACCGGCACGGCCGGCGGCACCGGCTACGTCATCGAATACTGCGGCGAGGCGATCCGCGGCCTATCGATGGAAGGCCGGATGACGATCTGCAACATGGCCATCGAGGGCGGCGCCCGCGCCGGTCTTATCGCCCCGGACGAAACGACCTTCGACTACGTGAAGGGCCGCCCGCACGCGCCGAAGGGTGCGCAGTGGGAGGCCGCGATGTCGTGGTGGAAGACGCTCTATTCGGACGACGACGCGCATTGGGACAAGATCGTCACGCTGAAGGGCGAAGAGATCGCGCCGACCGTGACCTGGGGCACCTCGCCCGAGGATGCGCTGCCGATCACCGCGACCGTCCCTTCGCCCGAGGACTTCCAGGGCGGCAAGCGCGACGCGGCCAAGCGCGCGCTGGAATACATGGGCCTGGCCGCCGGCACGCCGCTGAACGAGATCGAGATCGACACTGTCTTCATCGGCTCGTGTACCAACGGCCGGATCGAGGATCTGCGCGCCGCGGCCGCGATCCTGAAGGGGAAGAAGATTGCCGTGAAGCGCGCGATGGTCGTGCCGGGTTCGGGCCTGGTGCGCGCCCAGGCGGAGGAAGAGGGGCTGGCCGACATCTTCAAGGAGGCCGGTTTCGAGTGGCGCATGGCCGGTTGTTCCATGTGCCTCGCGATGAACCCCGACCAGCTGTCCCCGGGCGAGCGCTGTGCCGCGACCTCGAACCGCAACTTCGAAGGACGGCAGGGCCGGGGCGGCCGGACGCACCTGATGTCGCCCGCGATGGCGGCGGCGGCCGCGCTCACCGGTCGGCTGACCGACGTGCGCGAATTGACCGCGCCCGAGCTGGCCTGACATCCTTTTGAGCGAAAGAGCCTGAAACATGGAAAAATTTACCACCCTGCACGGCGTCGCCGCCCCGCTGCCGCTGATCAATGTCGATACCGACATGATCATCCCCAAGCAGTTCCTGAAGACGATCAAGCGCGAGGGGCTTGGCGTGAATCTCTTCGACGAGATGCGCTATGACGACGACGGCAACGAGGTGCCGGACTTCGTCCTGAACAAGCCGGCCTACCGCGACGCCGAGATCCTCGTGGCGGGCGACAATTTCGGCTGCGGCTCCTCGCGCGAGCATGCGCCCTGGGCGATCAAGGATTTCGGCATCCGCTGCGTCATCGCGCCGTCCTTTGCCGACATTTTCTTCAACAACTGCTTCAAGAACGGCATCCTGCCCATCGCGCTGCCGCAAGAGCAGGTCGACCTTCTGATGAAGGACGCCGAGAAGGGCTCGAATGCGCGGATGACGATCGACCTGGAGAACCAGGAAATCACGACGTCGAGCGGCGAGAAGATCCCCTTCGAGGTGGACGGCTTCCGCAAGCACTGCCTGCTCGAAGGGCTCGACGATATCGGCCTGACGCTCGAGAAGGCCTCGGCCATCGAGGCGTTCGAGGCGCAGGCCGCGCAGTCCCGCCCTTGGGTCTGACCGGATCAAAAGTGCGCCCGAAGCGCTTGAAAAGTCGACATCTTGGGTCGCCCCTCCGGGCGGCCCTTTTTCGTTTCGGATTTGATGCAATCCCGCACCAGTCTCTCCACGAAAATGCCCAAGACCTTACGGTAAGGTTAACCCGACCTTGAACAGCTGGTCCGAAAGGAGGCAGGAATTGGGCAAGATTGAGGCAAGCCGCGCGAAGACGCGGCCCGAAGGTGCCAAGACGGGCCGGCAAAGCACCGGCCCCGGCCGGATCGAGGACTCGACGCAGTGATCGCTCGACTGACAGGTGCAGCCCTCCGCGGCTTGCTCGTGGCGCTTCTGGTCGCCACGCCTTCGCTGGTGTTGCCAACCGTTCCGGCAGACACGGCGCAGGTTGTGGCCTTCGTTGCGATCGCATGTGCGATCCTGACGACGATCGAATACGGCTCGTCATGTCCCTGTCTGTTCGAGTTCCGCGAGGCGGCGCCCTTCAACCGCATCCGCTACAGCGCGACCCTGCTGGTCGTGACGCTGATCTCGCTCGTCGTGCGGCACCATGATGCGCCGACGGGCTTTTCCGCCCTTGTCACCTCGATCGGCTACGTGGTGGGCGGGCTCTTTGACTTTCCCTATTCCCCCCTGCGCCTTGCCCTGTCGAGGCCCGACACCACCGAGGCGCAGCAGGTCTTTGAGGCGATCCGCGCCGCCATGGGTGTGGCCACCTTGGTCTATGGCGGGTTCCTTGCACTCTTCTTCGCCGAAATCCGCCGCGGCCGCTGGCCCCGTGCAGGCTCGTTCAACGTATGGATCAACCTGCCGACCTTCGACCCGACACGGGGCGGAGACGTCGTGTCC
Organism: Palleronia sp.; assembly: GCF_042089775.1. NCBI lineage: Bacteria > Pseudomonadati > Pseudomonadota > Alphaproteobacteria > Rhodobacterales > Roseobacteraceae > Palleronia > Palleronia sp. The sequence goes on along the minus strand of NZ_JBELKF010000003.1, from coordinate 3,646 downwards.
CGGCTGGACCGGGACGGGAAGTTCAACATCCTCGTCGGCCTCGCCCTGCCGCTTCTGGTGCCGCTTGTCCTGGGCGCCGACGGCGGCGTGATCGGCGGACTGGCGCAATCCGAGCCGCAAGCGATGGTCTGGACCGTCACGATCTGGATCGGGATGCCGTTCAGCCTGTTCATGCGCGGCCTCGCCATGCAGCGCATCGCCGCGATGATCGAAACCCGCCGCAGCGACAGCACACCGCCGCAGGCGGGGCTGGTGCCGCTCTGATCCGGGCCGCCGCCCTTCTTCTCCTGCTGGCCGCACCCGCCGCGGCCGAGCCCCTGCGCATCGCCACGTTCAACACCGGCCTGTCCTCGCGCGGGCCGGGCCAGCTGCTGCAGCGGCTGATCAAGGGGGACGATCCCGAGGTCGCCGCCGTCGTCGCGATGATCGAGGCCGCATCGCCCGATATCCTCGTGTTGCAGGACATCGACTATGACGCCGGGGGCGCTGCGCTGTCGGCCCTGTCGGAGCAGATCGAGCCGCCCTACCCCCACCAGTTCGCGCTGCTGCCGAACAGCGGCATGAGCACCGGGCTGGACCTGGACGAGGATGGCCGCAGGGGCGATCCGCGCGACGCGCAGGGCTTCGGCTATTTCGCGGGCGACGGCGGCATGGCGATCCTGTCGCGGTTCCCGATCGTCGAAGAGGACGTGCGCGACCTGTCGGACCTGCTGTGGCGCGATCTGCCCGGCGCGATCCCCCCGCCCCTGCCCGAGGACGTCGAGGCCGCGCAGCGGCTGTCCTCGGTCGGGCACTGGATCGTGCCCGTCGACACCGCGCAGGGCCGCCTGACCCTGATGACGTGGAGCGCCACGCCCCCTGTGTTCGACGGCCCCGAGGATCGCAACGGCCGCCGCAACCGGGACGAGACGGCGCTGTGGCTTCGCCTGCTCGACGGCGCGCTCGACACGCCGCCGCCCGAACCGCCCTTCGTCATTGCAGGACTGGGGAATGTCGACCCTGACGAGGGCGAAGGCCGCCCCGACGCGATCCGTGCGCTCCTTTCCGATCCCCGCGTGCAGGACCCGGCCCCCACCAGCCCCGGCGCCGCCGCGGCGGGCGATCCGACCGAAACCGTGCTCTTCGATCCGCCCACGGGGCCGCTGCGCGTGTCCTTCGTGCTGCCCTCGGCGGACCTGACGGTGACCGGCTCGGGCGTGGTGTGGCCCACTGAAGGCACCCCCGCCGCCGAGGCCCTGGGCCCGGTCGATAACTGGCCGCGCCACCGGCTGGTCTGGGTCGACGTCACCCTGCCCTGAGCGCCTCGCTTGACCGGAATGACCCTACGGGCTACGCGCATCGCGTCCCAGAGCCCAAGGAGCCCGACGATGCCCAGCCCTTCCCTGTTGATCCTGCCGGGTGACGGCATTGGCCCCGAGGTCATGGCCGAGGTCCGCAAGGTCATCGACTGGTTCCGGAAGAACAAGGACCTCTCGTTCGACGTCACCGAAGATCTCGTCGGCGGCGCGGCCTACGACGAACACGGCGTCCCGCTGCATGACGACACGATGGCGCTCGCGCAGAAGGTGGACGCGGTGCTCCTTGGCGCCGTCGGCGGCCCGAAATACGACGACCTCGACTTCTCGGTAAAGCCCGAGCGTGGTCTGTTGCGCCTGCGCAAGGAGATGGACCTGTTCGCCAACCTGCGCCCTGCGCAGTGCTTTGACGCGCTGGCCGACTTCTCGTCGCTGAAGCACGAGGTCGTCTCGGGCCTCGACATCATGATCGTCCGCGAGTTGACGAGCGGAATCTATTTCGGCGAGCCCCGCGGCATCATGGACGACAACGAGGGCGGCCGCGTCGGCATCAACACCCAGCGCTACACCACCAACGAGATCCGCCGCGTCGCCCGCGCCGCGTTCGAACTGGCGAAGAAGCGGGACAACCGCGTCTGCTCGATGGAGAAGGCGAACGTCATGGAATCGGGCATCCTTTGGCGTGAAGAGGTGCAGTGGGTCCACGACAACGAGTACCCCGAGGTCGAGCTGACCCACATGTACGCCGACGCCGGCGCCATGCAGCTCGTCCGCAAGCCCAAGCAGTTCGACGTGATCGTCACCGACAACCTGTTCGGCGATCTTCTGTCAGACGCCGCCGCGATGCTTACCGGCTCGCTCGGGATGCTGCCCTCGGCGTCGCTCGGCGCACCGATGGCGAATGGCCGGCCCAAGGCGCTGTATGAACCGGTCCACGGCTCGGCCCCCGACATCGCGGGCGAGGACAAGGCGAACCCCATCGCCTGCATCCTCAGCTTCGCGATGGCGCTGCGGTACTCGTTTGACATGGCCGACCACGCAAGCGCCGTCGAAGGCGCGGTCGAGGCGGTTCTGGCCCAAGGCATCCGCACGCCCGACCTTCTGGGCGACGAAGGCACCAGGCCCGTCACGACCTCGGAAATGGGCGACGCCATCATCGCCGCGCTCGGCACGTCCTGATCGCTTCCAGAGGCAGGGCGCTCCACTGCGCCCTGCCCCACATCTTTGATGACCCCAGTGTGGCACGAGGCCCTTGCGAAGGTCGCAAAAGACCGTTAAGCGGCGCGTCACGGTCGGAGTGTAGCTCAGCTTGGTAGAGCACTGCCTTCGGGAGGCAGGGGTCGGAGGTTCGAATCCTCTCACTCCGACCAATATTTCCAGTGACGATTGCAGAGACTTTTTGCCTTTCGGAGGTGAAACTTGCCTTTGTGACAGCTTGGCTGACGTATCCGCAGCGTCTGACACGAGATCTGGCTTTGCCGGCGGCTCGCCTCACTGACCGTCGTGCTCTCTCCCGCAGACCCGCGCATCCTGCTGCAGCGTGGCCTTACATCCAGCCCTTCTAGGACATCCTTGCGCTGCGCGGCATGATGTCGAACCATCGGCACAAAGGACGGGAGCAGACCTTCGCTGCGCCGGCAAATGGCATAGCGCGAAAGCGACCTCGGATACCGTGTGGGGCCTGGCCCTTGAGGATTGGCGCGACATGGTCCGGCAGTTGCGGGTAAAGCACCGCCGCGAAGCCGAACTGACCCAAGACCTTTTTATCCATGCACGGGAGCAAATCCGGGCGATCAACGCCGAGGCGATTGGCGCGGCGACGCATCAAACCGATTGACCTCACAGCTCGTGATCTCGACCGCATGGAGCGCGAGCTCTTCCTCGGGCTGTCCATCAGGCCGGAGCGCTATCATCCCCCGATTGCCGAGGCACCGATCAGCCAGAGACTTCTGGGCGATGTCATCCGGCCTGGCGATTCCGACAATGGCGAGAAAGATCCCGGGCCGAAGCCGAAAGCGAATAGAGGACTGGAGTTCTTCGACGATTGATCCTGCAGTCGCCGCGCGGATGCTGACTCTTCGCGCCGCGTTCGTTTCCAGCCCCACATTCACGCAGCTTCGGGATCGCCTTGATCGACGCACCCGGCTCCGGAAAGACGGCCGGTACAAACCGCCTCTTGCGAGCCACTCCGGGCCTCGTTCTCGAGGACAGGGAAAGCGCCCGCTGTGACGTCGGAGAATATCGAGACGCTTGTCATCGCCACGAAGGTGCTCGCTCGCAGTGATTTCAGGCAAACTGACCTGAGCCCCAACTTCCCTCCGGCCTTACGGAGAGTCCGCCGGTTGATGTCT